>NZ_CAAAFR010000203.1:108536-158945 GCF_900634745.1 Protofrankia symbiont of Coriaria ruscifolia | reverse complement strand
TAGGCCCCCGGACCTCCCAGATCGGTTCCCGGACCTTCCGGCGCGAAAAAAGCATGATCGCACTGCCGGTGGCCCTCCAGCGGGTACCCCCTGGTCTACCGGGCGTAGTCCGCAGGCGCGTAAGGGGACCGACATGGACGAGGCCGACATGCACGAGGCTGACGTGATCGTGATCGGGGCCGGGCCGGCGGGGGAGAACGTCGCGGGCCGATGCGCGGACAACGGGCTCGCCGTCTCGGTCGTGGAGCGCGAGCTGGTCGGCGGGGAGTGCTCATATTGGGGATGCATTCCGAGCAAGACGCTGCTGCGCCCTGGTGACGTACTCGCCGCGGCCGGCCGTGTTCCCGGCGCCGCACAGGCGGTCACCGGTACCGCCGACGCCGCTGCGGCCTTTGCATGGCGTGACTACATGACCAGCGGCTGGGACGACAGCGGCCAGGTGTCCTGGCTGAGCAGCAGGAAGATCACATTGTTTCGCGGGGTCGGCCGGTTGACCGGGACCCGGATGGTCGAGGTCACCGGCAACGACGGGACCAGGCGGCTGACCGCGAGACGGGCGGTGGTCCTCGCGACCGGGACGGTTGCGGCCGTCCCGCCGGTCGACGGCCTGCGCGACGTGCGTCCGTGGGACAACCGGAACGCCACCGCGGCAACCTACGTGCCGCGCCGGCTGCTGGTGGTCGGTGGGGGCGCGACCGGGGTGGAGATG
Organism: Protofrankia symbiont of Coriaria ruscifolia; assembly: GCF_900634745.1. Lineage (NCBI taxonomy): Bacteria > Bacillati > Actinomycetota > Actinomycetes > Frankiales > Frankiaceae > Protofrankia > Protofrankia symbiont of Coriaria ruscifolia. Next base: position 158,236 of record NZ_CAAAFR010000203.1, on the reverse strand, counting down.
GCACAGGCGTTCCACCGGCTCGGGTGCCCACGGGTGACCATCGTCGAGGGTGCCGGGCGGCTGCTCGCGCGGGAGGAGCCGTTCGCCGGGGAGGAGCTGCGCGCGGCGTTCCAGGCCGCGGGTATAGAGGTGATCATCGGCGTGCCGCTGGCGTCCGCACGTAGGGATGGCGATGCCGGGACGGTGGTGACGACGCTGGCCGACGGCGCCCGGATCAGCGCCGAGGAGATTCTCGTCGCTGTCGGTCGCCGACCGGCGACGACGGATCTGGGTCTGGACGTGCTCGGGCTGGCCTCCGACCGGTTCGTCGACGTCGACGGATGGATGCGGGCCACCGGGGTGAGCGGGGGCTGGCTCTACGCCGTGGGTGACTGCAACGGCCGGGCGTTGTTGACGCACATGGGCAAGTACCAGGGCAGGCTCGCCGCCGACGTCATTCTCGGCCGCGACGTCCCGGCCGCCACGGACGTGGTGCCGCGGGTGGTCTTCACCGATCCCCAGGTCTGCGCTGTGGGCCTGACCGAGCAACAGGCACAAGACGCCGGTCTGCCGGTGCGGGTCGTGACCTACGGCGCGGGTGACCTGCCAGGAGCTCAGGTGCAGGGCACCGGGATCATCGGAACCAGCAAACTGGTCATCGATTCCGAGCGTTCAGTGATCCTCGGAGCGACGTTCGTCGGACCGGGCGTGCAGGAGTTGCTGCATGCCGCAACCGTCGCCATCGTCGGGCAAGTGCCATTGGACCGGCTGTGGCATGCGGTGCCGTCGTTCCCCACCGTCAGCGAGGTCTGGCTACACCTACTCGAGCAATGCGGCCTGTAGATCCTTGTCGCATAACGGCGCCGATATCCACTGACCGGGCCGAAGCAACTCGTCACATCCGCTAAGATCACTTCACGTGACCAGCGCGCGACTGCCTCCGGCGGAGTTCTACGCGACGCTCCCCCGCTCGATCGCCGGGGCCGGCGTCCTCTTCCACGATCCTGACGACCGGGTCCTGCTCGTCCAACCGTCCTACCGCACCGACACCTGGCTCATCCCCGGCGGCCACATGGAGGCGGGAGAATACCCGTGGGAGACCGCACGGCGAGAAATCAAGGAAGAGCTCGGGCTGGATCTGCGCCCCGGACGGCTGCTGGCAGTCGACTGGGTGCCACCCCAGGACGACGGACGACCGGCACTGGTCAACTTCGTCTTCGACGGCGGAACGCTCACCGCCCACGACGCCGAACACCGCCTGCACCTGCAGGCCGACGAACTGACCGCCTGGCGGCTGTGCACTCCCACGGAATGCGACCAGCTCCTCGCGCCGTACATGGCCCAGCGCATCCACGCCTGCGCCGACGCCCTGCGCACCGGTCGGACCGCCTACCTCCAGCATGGCCGGCCGCCCGCAACCACGACTGACTGACCGAGCGCCTGCCTGACTGGCCGGATGACCGCCTGGCCGCATGCTTGGCCGGATGGGCGGATCCGAGGCCGTCAGGCTCTCCGGGCGGCCCAGGGACCCTGGGCCGCCCGGACCTCCCAGACCGGCTTCACCGATCCGGCAGAAACCCTGGATCCGGCAGGAACCCCGAGCGGGAGAAAAACATGATCGCGCCGCCTTTGGCCCTGCGGGGCCGGCGTTAACGGCGCAGTCGGTCGGCCCGTCCAGCAACACCATTGCACCTGCGCGAATCCGCACCTGCATGGATCCGTGTGCTGCACCGTCGCCGCAATGATCCTTTCGTGGCAGCGTACGGGTATGGCGCATGAGCAGCGGACCTCGGCCGCCGGACACCATCCCCATGACGCTCACCATCTCCGTGATACCCGTGACACTCAGCACAACCATGACCACAGTCATGGTCATGGTCATAACACCGGTGCACTTCCCAGGGATGGTGCACGGTGGCGGTACCGGCTGGCTCACCGCCTGGTGCCGCACTCCCACGACACGGCGAACCGGGTGGATCCGATTGTGGAGACGTCCGCCGAGGGCATCCGCACGTTGTGGATATCGCTGGCCGTGCTCGGGGCGACCGCTGCCCTTCAGATGGTCATCGTCACGCTGTCCGGGTCGGTGGCGCTGCTCGGGGACACCATCCACAACGCCGCGGACGCACTGACCGCGCTGCCTCTGGGCGTTGCGTTCGTCCTCGGCCGGCGGCCGGCGACCCGCCGTTACACCTACGGTTACGGCCGCGCCGAGGACCTCGCCGGTGTCGCCGTCCTTGCGACGATCGCTGCCTCCGCTGGCCTTGCCGCCTACGAAGCCGTCGACCGTCTGCTGCACCCCCGTGCAGTCACCCACCTGCCTGCGGTGGCCGCGGCCGGGCTGGTCGGGTTCGCCGGCAACGAGCTGGTGGCCAGGTACCGGATCCGCACCGGACGGAAGATCGGATCGGCGGCGCTGGTCGCGGACGGGCTGCACGCCCGCACCGACGGGTTCACCTCCCTGGCCGTGCTGCTGGGCGCCGCCGGCGTGGCCGCGGGATGGGACACGGCCGACCCGGTCATCGGCCTGGCCATCACCGTCACGATCATCGCCGTGCTTCGTGACGCCGCAGGCGGGGTCTACCGGCGCCTTATGGACGCTGTCGACCCGAACCTGATCGATGCCGCCGAGGCCGCGCTACGGGCCACCCCCGGTGTCAGCGCCGTCGGCCGGGTCCGGTTGCGCTGGATCGGCCACCGGTTGCACGCCGAAGCCGACATCGTCGTCCCCGGGGAACTCACCGTCGTCGATGCGCACGCGATCGCCGTGACCGCCGAGCACGCCCTCATCCATGCCGTGCCGCGGCTGGCCGCCGCGACCGTCCACACCGACCACCCGGCAGCGCACGACGCTGACCACCCGCACGCACTGCTCGCCCACCACGGCGTCCGCGCACACCCCCTCGCCGGCAACGCCGGCCCGTAGGAGAGCCCCAGAGACAAGGACCTCCGGCAGCGCGGAAAGAACATGATCGTGCCGCCTTTGGTCCTCTGGACGAGCCTGGACGTCCGAACGGTGCAGCAAGTGATCTGCCCGCCTGGTCACCGGGCGCCCATCTCCTACAGACATCGCCTCCGGCACGTCCGCCGTCGCGTGGTCGACACAACAGGTCAGCCAGCCCCGCTCGCGGGCAACGCGGGCGAGCAGGCGGACCAGAAACGTCCTCTCGACGCCGGCATCACCGAACACGCTGAGCGGCAAACCGATGCCATGGGTCCTCGACCGGCACCACTAGGAACGTTGACCGCTGATGGGCAGCGTCTACAGGCAGGCCATCCGGAGTGGGCCGGTACCGTCGGACAGATGGTGGCTGATCCACCGGCGGCCGAGCCCGGCACCCGCGCAGTTTTCCTGATCACTGGTATCTCCGCGGCGGGCAAGTCGACCGTCGCCCAGCAGCTGGCCGAACGCCTGACCCGATCCGTGCACGTACGCGGCGACACGTTCCGACAAATGATCGTCAACGGCCGGGTCGATATTCGGACCAGACCGCGACCGAAACCGTCGACGACATTCTTCACCGAGCCTGGACCGAAGCACACGTCCCCTGAGCGGCGTCGACCAGCCGGACGGCAGCGTCCTCTTCCTGGAATCGTCCACGGCGATCGGGACATCCACACGGCCATCCTCGTCCGCCAGTCGACAGCGTGCTCATCTGCCGTCGGTAGAACGGTCGTCAACCGGTCAGACGCCGCCACGTCACGCCACGCCACGCTACGGTCGGGTCGTGCTCGTCATCATGAGCGGATTGCCGGCCACCGGGAAAACAACCATCTCGCGCACGCTGGCGAGGGCGGTCGACGGCGTCCACCTGCGCATCGACACGATCGAGCAGGCGGTGGTGGACTGGGATGCGGGCACACAGCCGCTGGGCCCGGTGGGCTACGGCATCGGCTACGCGAGGAGTCCGCGGGCTCGGCCCCCCAACCACAGGACCGTGGGGGTCCGGGGGGCTCGGCCCCCGGGCAGACATTACGACCCCCGGCAAAGCTGAACCTAGTTCAGCGAGCAGGCGAAGCCGGCGCGTGGACCTGGGAGGACTTGAACCTCCGACCTCTTCCTTATCAGGGAAGCGCTCTAACCGGCTGAGCTACAGGTCCTTGCCGGGCTCCACAGTACCGGATGCGCGAGATGTTCGGCGCGGCACCTAGCGGGAAGCCCGCCGTGGGTTCATGCGTCGCTATTGATCACCCAGGGTGACCTCGATGCCACCGACCATCTCGGTACACAGGTTGTACAGCAACGCGCCCAGGGTCGCCAGCGCCGTCATCAGGATCACGTTGATTGCGCCGATGAGCAGCCCGATTTCCATGGCCCGCGTGAACGACAGCCAGGTGCGCACCCCGCCGTTGCTGCCGTCGGTGAGCGTGTCCGCCGCATCCACAATGCTGTCGAACACCCCGATCGAGTTCAGCACGAACCACAGCACAGCGGCTGCGATCATCAGCACGACGAACACGCACAGGGAGAACGCGAACGTCAGCTGTGCCACCGACAGCGGATTGACCCGGGTGACGCGCAGCCGGGCCCGCCGGCCCTGTCCGGGTGTGCGCATCACGGACGGTCCGGTCGCAGTGCCTGTCATCGGCCCGGTGGCCGGGTCCTTCACGCCTCGTGCCCGTACCGGGATCTGGGACGTACCAGCTTCGACGGGAGGTTCGGCCGACCGATTCACAAGGGCTTCCCGCGTAGCTGCGGCCTTGCCCCGCGATGTGGGGCCCTCCGGGGAGTGACGATCGGGCGGTGCGGACATGGCTCGATCGTCACTGCGCGGATATTCACCGTCCAACCGTTTGAAGGCGTCCGTCTCCGGAGCCTGCGCCGCCCCGGCCGCCGGTCCACGTTCCGAGTGTCCCACACCACCAGCATCCCCGCCCGGCGCGCCGCGCGTGACCGGGCTGCCGGTCGCCGAACTGGCAACCGCCGGTCTACCGGTACCGGCCGAACTGCCGGATCTCTTCATGGGCCGACGCAACGAGATCGTGTCCGAATCAGACCGAGGTCTCCCGCTTGCGGACGTCGATACAGGCGTTGATGCAGGCACTGCCCCGGCGGCATCCGTCTCGACGCCGCCGGCAGCACCACCGGCCACGGCCAGACGCGGCGCCTTCCGACCCGACGCGCTCGAGGAACGCCCGGCCGGACGCCCCGAGCCGGTGGCGACCGATCCCGGGCTCGCGTCGGCCGCCGAGGCCGAAGGCTGCGGGGCCGCAGACGTCGGGGCCGCCGAAGCGGTCGGGGCTGAGGGTGTTGAGGAGACGAAGGGCCTCACCGGGCTCTGGCGATCAGGGGAGGCATCCGGGTCCGTGGCCGATCTGCTCCCATCCGCTCGACCAGGCGGAGCGCCCTGCGCGCCGCTGCGACGGGGGCTGGTGCCGGATGCGGCCGGGGAGGCGGAATCCGGCTTCGCGGTGGCCGCCCGGCGGGGCGGGCGCGCCGATGAGCCAGGAGGTACCCGCTGCGCAGCCCCGGCATCACGGCTACCACGGGCCTCTCGTGGCATCCGCAGGTCCCGGATCACCGACGATGCCTTCTGCGCCTGCGTCCCATCGTCATGCGCACCGGGCCCCGAACCCGGGGGCGACCCTGGCTCCGGGGCTGCTGGGACTACCGGGTCGGAACGGGCCTTGCCCGGCGCGGCACGCTGTTCGTTCCAGGGTTCCCCGACCCGCTCGGGCTGGTGCTCCGACCGTGGCAGGGAAGATCCACGGAAGACCGGTGACCGGGTGGTCCGGTCGTCATCGCTATCGCTCACGGTCCTTCTCCCGCCTTGCCGCCCGGCCCGTCATCCGCCCTCAGGCCGGATCTCCCCCGCCGGGACCGGCTGTCGAACCGTTGCTTGCGTTGTCTTCCGCATCGGCATTACGCGCTACTCCGACAACCTGTACGCTGGATTCAAGATCGATAAGACGGACCCCCATGGTCTGCCGTTGAGCCCGGCGGACGTCACGCGCGACGGTCCGCAGCACACCGCCGTTGGACGTGATCGCGTAGAGCTGGTCGTCCGGACCGACCACGAGGGCGCCGACCAGGCCACCGCGGGTAGAGACGATCTTCGCGGTGAGGACGCCCTTGCCGCCCCGGCCCTGCACCGGATACTCGCCCAGAGATGTCCGCTTGGCGTACCCGCCGCTGGTGGCGACGAGCAGGTTCGCATCCGAGTCCGGCGGGACGACCTCCATCGCGAGCAGCTCGTCGTCGGTGTCGAAACGCATCCCGATGACGCCGGAGGTGGCACGCCCCATGGGGCGCAGCTGCTCGTCGTCGGCGTGGAAGCGGATGGACTGGGCCTGCCGGCTGACCAGCAGCAGGTCGTCGCCCGCGGACACGAGCCGGGCCGCGATGAGCTCGTCGTCGTCGCGCAGGTTGATCGCGACGAGCCCGCCGGAGCGGTTCGAGTCGAACTCGGCCAGCGCGGTCTTCTTGCACAGCCCGCGCCTGGTCGCGAGCACCAGGTACGGTGCCGCATGATAATCCTTGATCGCCATGACTTCGGCGATGCGCTCGTCCTGACCGAACGCGAGGATGTTCGCCACGTGCTGGCCCTTGGCGGTGCGGGCCTGCTCGGGCAGCTCGTGCGCCTTGGCCCGGTACACCCGCCCCTTGTTGGTGAAGAACAACAGCCAGTGATGGGTGGTGGTGACGAAGAAGTGCTCGACTATGTCGTCCTCGCGCAGGGCCGCGCCCTGGACGCCCTTGCCGCCCCGACGCTGTGAGCGGTACAGGTCGGTCTTGGTCCGCTTGGCGTAGCCGCCGCGGGTGACGGTGACGACGACGTCCTCGCGCGCGATGAGATCCTCGACGGACATGTCGCCCTCGAACGGGACGAGCCTGGTTCGCCGCTCGTCGCCGAACCGGTCGACGATCTCGGTGAGCTCCTCGCCGATGATCTCCCGCTGGCGGATTGGTGAGGCGAGGATCGCCTCGAGTTCGGAGATCTTCGCCCGCAGCTCGGCCGCCTCGTCAATGATCTTCTGACGCTCGAGCGCGGCGAGCCGGCGCAGCTGCATGTCCAGGATGGCGACCGCCTGGATCTCCGACAGGGAGAACCGGTCCATCAGCTGTCCGCGCGCGGCGTCCGCCGACTCGGCGTTGCGGATGAGGGTGATCACCTCATCCAGGTGGTCGAGGGCGATCAGCAGGCCCTCGAGCACATGCAGGCGCTCGCGGGCCTTGCGCAGCTGGTAGCGGGTCCGACGGACGATCACGTCCACCTGGTGGTCGACGTAGTACCGCACCATCTGGTCCAGCCGCAGGGTGCGCGGCACCCCGTCGACGATCGCCAGCATGTTCACGCCGAAGGTGTCCTGCAGCTGGGTGTGCTTGTACAGGTTGTTCAGGACGACCTTCGCGACCGCGTCCCGCTTGAGGTCGATGATCAGGCGCTGGCCGGTACGCGCGGAGGTCTCGTCCCGGATGTCGGAGATCCCGCTGATGCGGTTGTCCCGGACCAGTTCGGCGATCTTCTCCGCGAGGTTGTCGGGGTTGACCTGGTACGGCAGCTCGGTGACGACGAGCTGGGTACGGCCCTTGTTCTCCTCGACCTGCACGACGGCCCGCATGCGGATGCTGCCGCGGCCGGTGCGGTAGGCGTCCTCGATGCCCTGGCGGCCGACGATGAGACCGGAGGTGGGGAAGTCCGGCCCCTTGATCATCTCAAGCAGGGCGTCGAGCAGCTCGGAGTCGCTGGCGTCCGGATGCGCCAGGAACCACTTCACGCCGCCGGCGACCTCCCGCAGATTGTGCGGGGGGATGTTGGTGGCCATGCCGACGGCGATGCCGCCGGCACCGTTGACCAGCAGGTTCGGGAAGCGGCTGGGCAGGATCGTCGGCTCCTGCGAGCGGCCGTCGTAGTTCGGGGCGAAGTCGACCGTGTCCTGGTCGATGTCGCGCAGCATCTCCATGGCCAGCGGCGCCAGCCGTGACTCGGTGTACCGCATGGCGGCCGGCGGGTCGTTGCCCGGGGAGCCGAAGTTGCCGTTACCGTCGACCAGCGGGTAGCGCAGCGACCAGGGTTGAGCGAGGCGCACCAGGGTGTCGTAGATTGCCGAGTCGCCGTGCGGGTGGTAGTTACCCATGACGTCACCGACGACGCGCGAACACTTGAAGTAACCGCGGTCCGGACGGTAACCACCGTCGTACATTGCGTACAGGACGCGGCGGTGCACTGGCTTGAGGCCGTCACGGACCTCCGGCAGCGCCCGGCCGACGATGACCGACATGGCGTAGTCGAGGTAGGACCGCTGCATCTCGACTTCGATGCCGATGGGCTCGACCCGGTCGCCGGGCGGCGGGGGTAGTACGTCGGTCACGCGGGTCCTTCCATACAGGGATGGTGAGGGTGATCAGCCGTGTGCGGTACAAACTGTCCGGAACCGGATATCCCGATCCGAGTCCATCGGGTGATCAGATGCCATCGGGTGATCAGATGTCGAGGAAACGGACGTCCTTGGCATTGCGCTGGATGAAGGAGCGCCGGGCATCGACGTCCTCGCCCATCAGGACGGAGAACAACTCGTCCGCCACGGCGGCGTCGTCCAAGGTCACCTGCAGCAGGATGCGGCGGTCGGGGTCCATGGTGGTGTCCCACAGTTCGGTGGCGTTCATCTCGCCGAGACCCTTGAAGCGCTGGATCGCGTCCCTGGGCAGTTTGCGCCCGGCCTCGATGCCGTGTTCGATCAGGCCGTCGCGCTCCCGGTCGGAGTAGGCGTACTGCCAGTCCTCCCGCCCCCATTTGATCTTGTAGAGGGGCGGCTGGGCGAGGAAGACGTACCCGGCCTCGACCAGCGGACGCATGAACCGGAACAACAACGTCAGCAAGAGCGTCCGGATGTGCTGGCCGTCGACGTCCGCGTCCGCCATCAGGACAATCTTGTGATAGCGGAGCTTGCTGGCGTCGAAGTCGTCGTGGATACCGCAGCCGAGCGCCTGGATCAGCGCCTGGACCTCGGTGTTCTTCAGCACCCGGTCGATCCGGGCCTTCTCCACGTTCAGGATCTTCCCCCGCAGCGGGAGGATCGCCTGGAACTTCGAGTCCCGGCCGCCCTTGGCCGAGCCACCCGCCGAATCGCCCTCGACGATGTAGAGCTCGCAACGCTCCGGGTCGGTGAACTGGCAGTCGGCGAGCTTGCCGGGCAGGCCCGTCCCTCCGAGTAGACCCTTACGACGGGTCAGATCGCGGGCGGCCCGAGCGGCGATACGGGCCCGCTGGGCGTCCAAGGCCTTGCTGACGATCGCCCGAGCCTCGACACGGTTGGCCTCAAGCCAGTCCTTCAGCGCCGAGTAACACATCTCCTGGACGAACCGCTTGGCCTCACTGTTGCCAAGCTTGGTCTTGGTCTGACCCTCGAACTGTGGCTGCGCCAGCTTCACCGAGATGATCGCCGTCAGGCCCTCGCGGATGTCGTCACCGGCGAGGCGCTCGTCAGGGTTCTTGCCATTGGCCTTCGGGGGCTTGAGCAGGTTCTGATCCTTGGCGTAGGCGTTCACCGCGCTGGTCAGCGCCGCTCGGAAGCCCTCCTCGTGGGTACCGCCCTCGTGGGTGTTGATGGTGTTGGCGAACGTGTAGACCGACTCGTTGTAACCGGCGTTCCACTGCATGGCGAGCTCGGCCTCGATGCCGGTGCCCTTGGAATCCAACGAGATGACGGTCTTGTGGATCGGGTCCTTGCTGGCGTTGAGGTGCTCGACGAAGTCGACGAGCCCGCCCGCGTAGCAGTAGGTGACCTCAAGGGGTTCCTCGGGACGCTCGTCCCGCAGGCTGATCGTCAGCCCCTTGTTCAGGAACGCCATCTCCTGCAGCCGGCGGGTGAGGGTCTCGTACTTGTACTCGGTCGTCTCGAAGATCGAGTCGTCGGCCCAGAAGGTGACGATCGTACCGGTCTTCTTCGTGGGAGCACCCTTGGCCAGTGGCGCGGCCGGACGCGTGTTCGCGTACGGCTGGAACCAGGTGAAGCCCTCGCGCCGGATCTCGACCTCGAGGCGGGTGGACAGCGCGTTCACCACGCTCACGCCGACCCCGTGCAGGCCACCGGACACCGCGTAGGACTTGCCGTCGAACTTCCCACCGGCGTGCAACGTGGTCAGTACGACCTCGACCGCTGGACGCTTCTCCGTCGGATGCTCACCCACCGGAATGCCACGGCCGTTGTCGGAGACCCGGACACCGCCGTCGGCAAGCAGCGTCACGCCGATCGTGTCGCAGTAGCCGGCAAGCGCTTCGTCCACAGCGTTGTCCACAACCTCGTAGACGAGATGATGAAGACCGCGCTCGCCGGTGGAGCCGATGTACATACCCGGACGCTTGCGAACCGCGTCGAGACCCTCAAGAACCTTGATCGAACTTGCATCGTAGGCCACGCGGTATGTCCCCTCGTCCTCAACTGCGAACAACGCGAGAAGCGTCTCTTGAGTCTACCTGGCACCTCGGCCAGAAGGACGCGGGGTGGCCCCTGACATCGGCGCAGCGTCCCGAACAGCTTTCCGTCGAACCCCCGTACGCAGGGGTCCCCGGATGGCGCCTCCAGGCAATCCGGGGACCCCTGCGTACGGGGGTGGGCCCCCGGGGGGGCTGCCGTATGCGGGGCGCCGCAGGCGTCCGGCCGGAGGCGGCATCGTGTCGGGCACCGGACCGGCGACGGCACGATGATCGTTTCCGCGCCACCGGCAGCCTGGGGTTGCCGCCTGAGTTGCCATTGTCCACAGGTGACACGCTCCACAGGCCGGGCACCCACGACCGGCCTGACCTACCCAATGGCCGCAGGCAGCGCGATCATGATTTTTCGCGCTCGGGGTTCCTGCCGGATCAACCGTACGTGTCGCGGGGACCGCGTCCGCCGGGTGCCTGCAGCGGGCCGTGCCGCCAGCTCGGCGCGGTCGGCCCCCGGACCACGATCCTGCGCACGACATCCGGCCCCAGTTCCGTGCGCAGGGTGGTCAGAATCTGCCGGGAGAGCAGCCGCAGCTGCGTTGCCCAGGCCGTCGACTCGGCGGCAAGCTCCAGCTCGCCGTCACGCAGGGAAACCGGATGGCAGCGCATGGAGATATCCGGACCGACCAGGACCTCCCAACGGGCCAGCACCGAGGCGTCCGTCGCCCGGTCCCGCCAGCCGCGTTCGGCGAGCATCCGCTGCACCGCGCTGCTCAGCGCGACCGGCTCGGCCCACTCCCGCCCGGGCGCGGCCATCCCGGGCATCCGCAGGCGGCGTGCCGGCTGCCGCGACGGGTCGGGCCGACCGCCACCACCGCCGCCGTCGGCCGGCCCGACCGACCCGTCGCGCCGTCCCACGCCACTGCCGTTGCCCGCACGCCCGCCACCCCGACCGGACGCCCTGGCCCGCGCGTCCTCCTTCGCCCGCGCCAGGATGATGCGGGCGAGGTCGGCCCCGCGCGCGGGCTCGTCACCGGGTGGCTGTCCACGTCCACCGGGCAGCGGCTGATGTCCGCCGGAAACCGGCCCGCGTCCACCGGGGGCTGACCCGCGTCCGCCGGCCGCCGGCTCACCGTCGGCCACAGCGTCATCCGACACGGCTCACCTGCCCGTCCGCGACCTTGAACCGTGCCCCGGCCAGTGCGGCGGGCACATCCTCCTCGACCGCGGCGGTCACCAGAACCTGCTCGGCCGACGAGACCAGCTCCGCCAGCCGGGCGCGGCGGTTCGCGTCGAGTTCGGCGAACACGTCGTCCAGCAGCAGCACCGGTTCGCGCTGATCGTCCTGTAGCAGTTCGAACGACGCCAGTTTGAGCGCGAGAGCGAGCGACCACGACTCGCCGTGACTGGCATACCCGCGCGCCGGCCGCCCATTGATCGACAGCAGCAGTTCGTCGCGGTGCGGGCCGACCAGGGTCACTCCCCGTTCGATCTCCTGCTGGCGGGCCGCGGCGAGCTCGGCGAACATCGCCTCCTCCAGGACCGCACGGTCGGAAACCAGCCGATCACCTACGCGCGCGACCACGGTCGAGCGGTACTCCACACCGGTCAGCTCCGTCCCACCCACCGGCGCCGCCGGCCCGGTTGATCCGGCCGGCCCGACTGATCCGGCCGGTGCGGCCGATGGCTGGGTGGCCGGGGAGGCCACCGCGCAGTAGGCGGCCTCCACCCGCGGCCGCAGCGCCTCGAGCAGTCCGAGGCGCGCGGCCAGCAACTCGCAGCCGTGATGGACCAGGTGGGAGTCCCACACGTCCAGGGTGCGCAGATCGCCTGCGCGGCCGGACCGCCGCGCCGCCCCGGCGGTCCGCAGCAGCGTCGACCGCTGGCGCAGGACCTTGTCGTAGTCGGCGAGCACGCCGGCGAGGCGAGGCGTGCGGGCCACCAGAAGATCGTCGAGGAATCGCCGGCGTCCGGCCGGATCACCCTTGACCAGCGCCAGGTCCTCCGGGGCGAAGAACACCATGGCCAGAAGACCGAGGACGTCGTGAGGCCGGACGAGGGGAGCGCGGTTGAGCCGGGCGCGGTTCGCCCGACCCGGGATGATCTCGATTTCGACCAGTGCCGCGCGGTCGCCCCGTACGATCCGGGCGCGCAGCGCGGCGCTCGTGGCACCCTCACGGATCAGGGGGGCGTCCGAGGCTACCCGGTGACTGCCAAGTGTCGCCAGGTAGCCGACGGCCTCCAGCAGGTTGGTCTTGCCCTGCCCGTTGGACCCGACAAACGTGTTCACCCCGGGAGCAAGCAGGAGGTCCAGCGCCGGATAGGACCGGAAGTCCACCAGCGACAGGTGGGTGAGATACACGTCACCCGGACAGCCTGATCGGCATGAGCAGGTACCGGTAGTCGGGGACCTCGCCGTCGTCAGGCGCCTTGTCCGTGAGGATCGCGGGCTTCTTGGACGCCTCGTCCGGGTCGTCGGCACTGGCGAACCCGATGTGGACGACATCGGATTCCAGTGCGCCCAGACCGTCCAGCAGGTATGCCGGGTTGAAAGCGATCGACAGCTGCGGCCCGTCGTAGGCGATCGGCAACGTCTCCTGGGCCTGGGCCTCACCACCGACACCGGCCTCCAGGACCAGATGATCCGCAGAAAAGCCCAGCTGGACCGGGGCGGTGCGGGCGGCGACCAGTGCGACGCGTTTCACGGCCTCGGCGAACGGGGAGATCTCGACCTGGGCGGTCAGCGGTGAGCTGTCGGGGAGCAACCGCTGGTAGGGAGGAAACGAACCGTCCACCAGACGGGTGGTGGTCTGACGACCACCACCGGAGAAACCGGCCAGCGCCTCCCCGGAGGGACCTGAGCCGAGCGAGATCGCCACCTCCACGCCGGTCCCTGACAGTGACTTCGCTGTTTCGCTCAGCGTACGCGCCGGCACCATGGCCACGCCGTCGGCCGTCTCGGTCGCCGGACGCCATTTCAGCTTCCGGACCGCCAGCCGGTAACGATCGGTAGCGGCAAGGGTGAGTACGTTGCCATCGATCTCGACCCGCACGCCGGTGAGCACGGGCAGGGTGTCGTCCTTGCCCGCGGCGACGGCGACCTGGGACACGGCCCCGGCGAACGCCGCGCCCTCGATATGGCCGGTGACCAGCGGCATCGGCGGCAGCGCCGGATAATCGTCCACCGACATAGTCGGCAGGGTGAAACGTGCGTTACCACAGGTGAGGACCACGCGCGCGCCATCGGTGTACAGGTCGACCGGCGCCGACGGAAGGGCTCTGGTGATCTCGGCGAGAAGCTTGCCGGAGACCAGGGCCCGACCCTCTTCCTCGATCGTCGCGTCCACTCCGGACTGGGCGGCGACCTCGTAATCGAAGGCTGCGACTGTCAGTGACGGGCCGGTCGCGTCCAGCATAAGGCCGGCAAGGACCTGAAGCTGGGAGGTCGCACGGGTCGGCAGTGTGCGCGCCGTCCACGCCACGGCATCGGTGAAGTCGTCCCGTTCAACCCGGAACCTCATGATTCGCCCTTCTGAACCGTTCGTCCTCGTGACCACAGTGACCTGTCACGTCGGTTGCGCTGTGACAGGCACGAGTCCCGCCGGGATGCCGCCGACGGTCTGCGAACACGTTCGCAGACTCGACCGTTGTCGTGCCGCCCGCATCCGGTGAGGCGCTCCAGCATCGCAGGCGTCGGTTCGAGGCTCGCGGCAGGGCCCGGCATCGCAGCCGGCAGCCTCCCGTACGTGACGAACTCCCGGATGGCAATCCGGTTCCGATCATGAGGCGTTGTCCCCAGGCCCAACTTCTTGTGGATGTGTTCTCTAAAAAATGATCTAGTTCGTCGTATCAGTAGGGCCGGTGGATACTGGGGACAACTTGTGTTTTCGCAGCTCAAGGGCCTAACCGGACGGTGCGGATGCTGTGGAAACCGCTGTGCCCAGCTCCTGTGGATTTCCACCGCCGGTCTGCTTGTCCCCTGCTCGTCCCCGGTTGTGCGCAGTCTGTCCCCTGGCTGTACACAGTTTCCGCACAGCCTGTCCCCGGTTACGCACAGATCGAACGGGCGACCGTCCACGGATTCCACAGAGTTTTCCACAAGCTGTGCACAAGACTCCACAGGCGCATGAGGGCGGATCCGGCTGCTGCCGCACCGTCCTTACCCCGATCTGCCCCGTCTATGCCTGGCGGGTCTGAGCCCGGATGCGGTTGGTCAGTTCCGTGACCTGGTTGTAGATCGCCCGGCGTTCGGCCATCAGTCCCCGGATCTTCCGATCGGCGTGCATCACCGTGGTGTGATCCCGGCCACCGAAGTGCTGGCCGATTTTCGGCAATGACAAGTCGGTCAGTTCCCTGCACAGGTACATGGCGATCTGCCGGGCGGTGACCAGCACCCGGCTGCGGGACGTGCCGCACAGATCCTCCATGGACACGCCGAAGTAGGTCGCGGTCGCATTCATGATCGCTGCTGCGGTGATCTCCGGGTCGGCCGCGTCCGGGATCAGGTCACGCAGGACGATCTCGGCCAGCGTCCGGTCGACGTGCGACTTGTTCAAGCTCGCGAACGCCGCCACCCGGATCAGCGCGCCCTCCAGCTCACGGATGTTGCGCTCGATGTGGGTCGCGATGTACTCCAGCACGTCGCCGGGAACCGGCAGCCGCTCGGTCGCAGCCTTCTTCGACAGGATCGCGATCCTGGTCTCCAGGTCGGGCGGGGTGACATCGGTGATCAGACCCCACTCGAACCGGCTGCGCAGCCGGTCCTCCAGGGCGGACAGCTGCTTGGGGGACCGGTCGGAGGTGATGATGATCTGCTTCTCGGTGTCGTGCAGGACGTTGAAGGTGTGGAAGAACTCCTCCTGGGTCCGTTCCTTGTTCTCCAGGAACTGGATGTCGTCGACCAGGAGCACGTCGGCGTCCCGGTAGCGACGTTGGAACGCCTGCTGCCGGTCGTCCCGGATCGAGTTGATGAAGTCGTTGGTGAATTCCTCCGAGCTGACGTACTTCACCCGTGACTCGGGGTACAGCTTCAGTGTGTAATGACCGATCGCGTGCAGCAGGTGGGTCTTGCCGAGCCCGGAGTCCCCGTAGATGAACAGCGGGTTGTAGGCCTTTGCGGGCGCCTCGGCGACAGCCACCGCCGCCGCGTGCGGGAACCGGTTGCTGTCACCGATGACGAACGTCTCGAACACGTAGCGGGGGTTCAGCCGGGCCGGCTCGTAGGACCGGGGCGCCGGATCGCGTCCGAGGCCCGGTGTGATCCGGGCCTCGGACGCGGCAGACTGCGCGGACGCGGTGGGCGCCGACACCGGAAGGCTGATCGGCCCGGTCATCGGCTCCGGATCCGGCAGGTGCTCTACGGTGACCGCCACTCGGATCTCTCGTCCATAGGCTGTGGACAAAGCTGTGGACAGAAACGGCCGGAGGCGTGAGTCGAGCAGGTCCTTGGTGAACTCGTTCGGCGCCGCGAGCAGCGCCGTGTCCTGGACGAGGCCGAGTGGGCGGGTCAGGCGCAGCCACGCCCGCTGCTGGGCCGACAGGGTGCCGTCCGCGACTCCGGCAACGGCCTGTTCCCACACGGCGGACAGATCCGGTTCCTCGACAGGCACCCTGCCTGACATGCCTGCGAAGGGGTCGGCGCTAAGGTCTGTCATGAGGCAGGCTCCTCCGGAGGCGTCGGACGGGTGGACGGGCAAGGACGGACGGCTGCGGCCGGCCCTGGCGGGGTCAGTTCTCCACATGGTCGTCCACAAGCTGTGTACGACCATGACACCGCACCGGTCGAGCCGCTCCTGCGCCGCCCCCAATGTTCCCCGCGGGTCCCCCGTGGCCGGCTGGCACCTGCCGGCCAGCCCCGGTGCGGCGGGGCTTGATAGTCTCAAGCGTCGGGTTGCGGCGACAGCGCGCTGTTCGGTGTGTGTCTCCACTGCGTTCTGTACCGTTTCCGTTGCTATCGTTGTCCTTTGCCCGTCTGGCGTCCGGAGTCCTCTGTGAGCAAGCGCACCTTCCAGCCGAACAACCGCCGGCGTGCCAAGACGCATGGTTTCCGGCTCCGGATGCGGACCCGCGCCGGTCGTGCCGTGCTCTCGGCCCGTCGTCGCAAGGGCCGCAGCGAGCTGTCCGCCTGAGATCCGCTCGCGTACCCGATCCCTCCCGCGTCATGCTGCCCGTTCGGAACCGTGTCCGGACCAGGGCCGAGCACGCCCAGGTCGGTCGCGCTGGACGCCGGACCCGCAGCGGTCCACTGGTTATCCACAGCCTGGTTGTGGATAACCAGACCGTGGAGGGCGCGCCGGAACCAGCCGCCGCCCCTGCGCCACGGGTCGGTTTTGTCGTGGGACGCAAGGTCGGCAACGCGGTCGTGCGCAACCGCGTCCGCAGACGGCTTCGGGAGCAGGTGCGTGCCCGCCTCGACCGCATCCCCGCCGGGACGCTCATGATTGTGCGGGCCTTACCGGAGGGCGCCACCGCGTCCTCGGACGAGCTGGGGCGAGCTCTCGACCGAGGCCTGCGCAACCGCTCTGCCCGGCTCGTCCCGGTCGCGGGACCCACCGGCGTCATCGGCACCGCCAGCCCCGCGGGCCGGCAGCTACGATGAGCCGCGGTGGCGTTCTGCTGGCCGCGGGCCTGATCATCGTGATCGACCTGCTCGCCACCACCCGTCTGGCCGCAGGGCTCGCCCCACGGATGTCTCGCAGCCGGGACGGCGCGGTACGCAGTCCCCTCGCCTGGGCGTTACGCATGATCATTGTTTTCTATCGGGCCGCTTGGTCCGCGCGTAACGCGGGGGTCTGCCGGTTCGAGCCGTCCTGCAGCGCATATGGGCTCGAAGCGGTGCGTCGTTACGGTGGAGTCCGTGGTGGTCTGCTGGCGGCTCGCCGGCTGCTGCGCTGCCAGCCGCTGTCGGCCGGCGGCTACGACCCGGTGCCGGTGCGTGCCAGCACCTCGCCTGATCACGGGCGGCTTGGTGTGCCAACCGGTGAACAGGGCGAACAGAGCGCGAATCCGTGGCCGGACCCGCAGCCGAACCCGCCCAAGCCGACCGCGTCCCGCTGTGGCACGAGGGCCTAAGGAGACGAACCAGTGCTGGATCCCCTCTACCATCTCGCGGCGAACGCGATCGTCTTCTTCCACAAGGGCTTCGGGCCGATCTTCGGCCGCGACAGCTTCTTCGCGTGGGCACTGTCGGTCGTCCTGCTGGTGATCTGTGTCCGAATTGTGATCTTTCCGCTGTTCGTCAAGCAGGTGAAGTCCCAGCGGACGATGCAGCTGATGCAGCCGAAGATCAAAGAGATCAGGGACAAGCACGGTCACGACAAGCAGCGGATGAACGCCGAGATCATGGCGTTGCAGAAGGAGCACGGCAACCCGCTGCTCGGATGCCTGCCGATCCTGCTGCAGATCCCCCTGTTCATCTCGCTGTTCCACGTCTTCAGCCACCTCAGGCCGGTCGACCGGCCGGGTGGCGTGCTGGAGTGGGCACCACGGGTCGGGCTGACCGCCCAGCAGGTGCAGCAGATCGCCGAGGCCAAGCTGCTCGGTGTCTCGTTGTCCACCTCGTTCACCTCGTCGTCCAACTTCCTGGAGTTCGTCCAGGCGAACGGGACGAACGTCAAGATTTTCGCTGTCGCGCTGATCGTCCTGATGGGTACGACGACGTTCCTCACCCAAAGACAGATCATGGCGCGGACCGGGCCGGTCGACCCGCAGCAGGCGATCGTGCAGAAGGTCCTGCTCTACGGATCCCCGCTGATGCTCGCGGTGTTCGGCTTCCAGTTCCCGATCGCGGTCCTGCTGTACTGGCTGACCACCAACCTGTGGAGCATGGGCCAGCAGTTCTTCGTGATCAAAAAGATGCCACCGCTGTCTGTCCAGAGTGCCGGCGGACGTGTGCCGAGCACCCGGTCGGCGGCCGCAACCGGGACGAAGAACAAGGCGCCGCAGCCGGCGCCGACCCGCCCGGCACCCGGCGCTCGTCCCACCGCCAAGGCCAAGAACCGGCCGGCTCCAGGGGCAACCGCGCCGTCCGCAGGATCGTCCGCCGTACTGCCCGACAAGACGGTGAACGGCACCGGCAAGGCGGTGAACTCCAACAGGGCGGTGAGCAAGGCTCCGCCGGGAACCCGCTCTCCCCGAGGCAACTCGCAGTCCTCGCAGCCGGCACAGCCTTCGAGGTCGTCGAAGGCATCTGATGCTTCGAAGGCCGACGAGGTCGCCACCGGCGAGGTGTCACCGCAGCCGGCGCAGGCACAGAACGGGTCCACTCAGGACAAGCGGACCCCGTCCGGCGACGAAGCTCAGGCGGGTGCGGGAAAGCCCCATGTCACGGCGGGCGCCCGCCGGCCTCCGGGTGGTTCCCGGCCCGCCAAGCGGCGTGGCAAGGGCGGACGACCCGGAGGCCGGCGGTGACTACCCCTGCCGTGACCGGGTCCGAGCCCGCCCAACCTGCGATCCGCAGACGCCCCCCCTTGAAGGAGCTGTTCCGATGACCGGTTCCGCACCTGACCTGGCCGCCGACATCGAGGTCGCCGAGGTCGAACAGGCTGGCGGCCCGCCCGCGCCGGCCACCTCCCAGCCGGGCCCGGACGGGCCGGAGTCGGACGGGCCGGAGTCGGTCCGGCCGGATCGGGACCACAGCCCTGCCTCGGCGGTGGCGAGCAGCCGGCAACGGATTGCCGACCTGGAGCAGGAAGGGGAGATCGCAGCCGACTATCTGGAGGCGCTGCTCGACATCGTCGACATGGACGGCGACCTCGACCTGGACGTCGAGGGAGAGCGGGCTGTCGTCGCGGTCGTCGGGGACGGACTCGACCTCCTCGTGGGTGCCCGGGGGGAAACGCTGGAAGCGCTCCAGGAGCTCACTCGGCTGGCGGTGCTGCAGAAGACCGGCGTCCGCAGCCGGCTCATGCTCGATGTCGGCGGTCATCGTGCGCGGCGTCGGGCCGAGCTGCGTGACCTTGCCGCGGCTGTTGCCGAGCGGGTGAAGTCGGCCGCTCGACCGGAGAAGCTCAAGCCGATGACGCCGTTCGAGCGCAAGGTCGTCCATGACCTGATCGCGACGATCGACGGCGTCGTCAGCGAGTCCGAGGGTGAGGAGCCCCAGCGCCGGGTGGTTGTCCTGCCCGCGAGCTGACGGCCGCGGACACCGCCCGCCGGGTACTGCCGGCGGGCGCGATCCCGGGGGCCGCAAGTGATGCGGCCCGACGACGGCTTCCTGCTCACCTCCGCCCACGTCGTGGGTGGGCGCGATCTTGGGAACCGCGAGTGGTGCGGCGCCCGGTCAGAGGCCCCCGCACAGGGGCACGCCGCACGCGTTCCCTCTTTTTCGGCTGTCGCCTTTTCCCGGCCCGTCGCCCGGGATGCCCCTGAGTTTCCCGCACCGCACCAGCCGTGTCCGTCGCTACAGTCCTCGACATGGTCGGTGACCCGGATCCGGGATGGTCACGTGCGCATGTGATCGAAGCCCTCGCGGGCCTGCTGGCGACCACCAGATCCGATCAGGTGCTCCGGGTGGGTGTCGACGGGCCTGACGCCGCGGGCAAGACCACGTTGGCCGACGAGCTCGCGGAGAGCATCACGCGACTGGGCAGGCCCGTGGTCCGCGTGAGCATCGACGGTTTTCATCACCCGGAAGCCGTTCGCCGCCGGAGAGGTCCGCTGTCACCGGAGGGCTATTTCTTCGATTCGTTCGATTACGCGGCTCTTCGACGTCTCGTCATCGACCCACTCGGACCGGGTGGCGACCGGCGTTTTCGTAGTGCCGCCTTCGACCATCGTTCCGATATCGCCCGCGCCGTCCCGGAGCAGACAGCCGCACGCAACGCGGTGCTGCTGCTGGACGGCGTTTTCCTGCTGCGCGAAGAGCTGCGCACCTGCTGGGAGATCAGCGTCTTCGTGCAGGTCAGCCCGGCGGAATCACTGCGCCGAGCGCTGGATCGGGATGTCGCCCTGTTCGGGTCGACGGACGCGGTTCGCGAGCGCTACGAACGACGCTACTTGCCAGGGCAGGAGCTTTACCGGGCACTGGCCGCGCCGATGGACACCGCTGACGTGGTGATGGACAACGCGGACCCGGACCTCCCGGTCATCCTGCGGTGGCCGGGACAAGGGGCCTGATCCCGGATCCAGGACGGGATCCAGGACAATCGCGGATACCGGGCAGCGAGCATGCTGGTCGCATGCTGCCTGTGTACGGTCCCCCGTCTGTCGCCCCCGGAGTTTTCGGGGATGGTTTTGATCTTGCCTGTGTCTACGCGGATCTCCTTGCCGCCGCCGGCGTCGAACGCGGACTGATCGGTCCTCGCGAGGCCGACCGGCTCTGGGAACGTCACCTACTCAACAGCGCGGTCGTCGAAGAGGTTGTCGGTCACGCCGCGACCGTCGTGGACGTGGGTAGCGGAGCCGGGCTACCCGGGATACCGCTTGCCCTTGCTCGTCCCGATCTGAGGGTGACCCTTCTCGAACCGATGCAACGCCGCTGCGTGTTTCTTCACGAGGCAGTGTCCGGGCTCGGACTTGAGGGGCGAGTCACGGTGGTTCGCGGACGCGCGCCCGATGCTGCCGCTACCGTGGAAGGCCACGCGTTTGATGTTTGTGTTGCACGAGCCATCGCGCCCCTGGGACGGTTGGGCGCGATGCTCCTGCCAATGGTGAAACCGGGCGGTGTCATGCTTGCACTGCGTGGTTCGCGTGTTGTCGAGGAGTTGTCGGTCGCGCGAGGCGAACTGGAGGCCCAAGGCTGGCGCGATATGGAAGTCGTGAAATGCGGAGTCGGACGGGTGGCGGAGCCGGCCACCGTATTGCGCGCCGTCCACGTCGTACTACAGCCTGGACGCCGGCAGGGAAGTGGGAAAACGCGTGAAGCACGGCGAGGACGGGAGGCGCAACGTGCACGTGGACACACACGTTCCACGTGAAACAGCGTCGGGGGGAAGCAGCAGATCCATGCGCGTGGCGAAGACCGGGCTTCGACCCGCCGACCCGCCGCTGGATACCAATGATCCATCCACCCCTATCGGAGCGGCGGCAGCAGCAGCAGTGGAAGCCTTGACAATGGAACGACGACGGCCGTTTCCCCGGCCTACGCGACGGCGCATCATCACCGTGGCGAACCAGAAGGGCGGGGTGGGGAAGACCACCACGACGGTCAATCTCGCCACGGCCCTGGCCATGCACGGGTGTCGGGTCCTGTGCATCGACCTGGACCCGCAGGGCAACGCGTCGACAGCGCTCGGGGTCGACCACCGCTCCGGTGTCCCGTCCATCTACGAGGTGCTCCTCGGGGATCGACCGCTCGACGAGGTCATCGTCAGGTCATCCGAGGCTGACGGGCTGTACTGCGCCCCGGCCACGATCGACCTTGCCGGTGCGGAGATCGAGCTGGTGTCGGTGGTGGCGCGGGAAACCCGGTTGCGGCGGGCAATTACCGGGCTGCAACAGGACGTCGACTACATCCTGGTGGACTGCCCACCGAGCCTGGGGCTCCTTACCGTCAATGCTCTGGTGGCCGCCAAGGAGCTCCTGATCCCCATCCAGTGCGAGTACTACGCGCTCGAGGGGCTGGGGCAGCTTCTGCGTAACGTCGAACTCGTGCAAGCACATCTCAATCCGGAACTACGGTTGTCCACCATCATCCTGACCATGTACGACTCGCGAACGCGGCTCGCGGACCAGGTCGTACACGAGGTCAAGGAGCACTTCGGCAGCCGCGTCCTGGGCACGACCATCCCGCGTAATGTGCGAATCGCCGAGGCGCCGAGTTATGGCCGGTCAGTCCTGACCTACGACCCTGCTTCACGAGGGTCGCTGTCCTACCTGGCTGCCGCGCGCGAAATCGCCGAGCGAGGCTTCGAGCCGAATGGGGTGGGACTGTGACTGCGCGTCGGGGTGGGCTGGGGCGAGGGCTGGGAGCGTTGATTCCGACCGCGATGGATGTCGCGGGCGTCGACGACGGTTTCGGGCTGCCGTCAGGGCCCGGGCCCGTCCATGGCGCCATCTTCCGGGAGGTCCCGGTCGATTCGGTGACGCCGAATCCCCGCCAGCCGCGGACACACTTTGACGAGGAGGCCCTGGAGGAGCTAGCCGCAAGCCTGCGCGAAGTCGGCCTGCTCCAGCCCATCGTCGTCCGTGAGATCATGCCCGGACGCTACGAACTGGTCATGGGTGAACGGCGCTGGCGGGCGTCCAGACTCGCGGGCTTCAGTCAGATTCCCGCCATCGTGCGGGACACCGCTGACGACGCCATGCTCCGGGACGCCCTGCTGGAGAACCTCCACCGCCAACAGCTCAATCCGCTGGAGGAGGCAGCCGCGTACGAGCAGCTCCTACGCGACTTCGGCGCCACCCATGAGGAACTCGCCGGGAAGCTCGGACGCTCGCGATCCCACGTCACCAACATGATTCGACTGCTGGGTCTGCCGCCTGCCGTGCAGCGACGGGTGGCAGCCGGGGTGCTCTCCGCCGGCCATGCCCGGGCTCTGCTGTCGCTGGAGGATCCCGAGGCGCAGGACCGGCTCGCGACCCGCATCGTTGCCGAGGGTCTGTCCGTTCGGGCTGTCGAGGAGATCGTGGCAATGGGCGAGGAAGGGCCACGGCGGACGCCTCCCCGCGGCCCGCGGGTCACCTCTCCGGCCCTCCACAAGCTTGCTACCCGCTTGTCCGACCAGTTCGACACGCGAGTAAAGGTCGACATGGGCCGGAGCAAAGGAAAGATTACGGTCGAGTTCGGAAGCATCGAGGATCTGGAGCGGATCGTCGCGGTGATGACGGCGTCGGGAACCGCTTCCTCGTCTTGATGAGAACGGCTGGATGAGAACGGCTGGAGACCCGTGCCGTCGGCCCGGATGGAACACCACTATCCGGGCCTCCTGTCGCCCTGCCGACCAAGGACGGTCTGTACACGACGGTGATCGGACCCGAGAGTGAGCCTGTCGCCCCTGCCGGCCGGGGATCGATGCGGACCTCCCAGCTTGAGAAGCCGATCCGGCAGGAAGTCCGGATCGCCGATCGGACGCCGTTGTTCAGCGGCGTCCCAGGCTGGGACGGACCCTTCGAGGGCTGGGACGGGCCCTTCGGCTTCCTCCGGTCCAGCGGCTACCGTCTCGTTCGATTACCACTGTTTCACGTGGAACCTCACAGCGACCCGGGGACTTGCTCCTCTCGGACCTCCCGGATCAGCTTCCGGAGATCGGACCCGGGAGGAAGCCCGAGTGCGAAAAATCATGATCATACTGCCGGGGACCCGCCGGCTGGCGTAGTCGACATAGCCGGGCGGATCCGGGACACGCCGGCGAAGATCCGAGAAGCCGAGCTAGTCTGGCCCTGTGAGAAATGTCAGCGGTGTCGTTGCTGCCGGGACCCGGGCTGGGTGGAACGTCGAACTATGAGCCGTCGCATCGCCAACATCACCCTTGACAATATTGACGACCTACCGGGGCGATGCCGTCGATGCGTCTTCTGGGAGCTTGATCCGGTTGCTCGCAGTCGAGCCGAGGAGTCCGGGGGCACCGAACTGGAGAAAGAGGCGTGGGTGTCCTCCACTCTCCTCGAGTGGGGAAGCTGCGGAAAGATCATATATGTGGACGGTGTCTCGGCCGGTTTCGCGATGTACGCGCCGTCGGCGTATGTGCCCCGGTCGGTCGCGTTTCCGACCAGTCCCGTCAGCCCGGACGCCGTCCTGCTCATGACTGTGAAGATCCTGGACGACTTCGCCGGACAGGGCCTGGGACGCATCCTCGTCCAGGCGATCGCCAAGGACGTGTTCCGGCGTGGCTTCCGTGCCATCGAGGCGTTCGGTGACCTGAAAGGTGAAGGTGCCCGGTGTGTGGTGCCTGCCGACTATCTGCTCGCCGTCGGCTTCAAGACGGTGCGGCCCCACCATCGGTGGCCACGGCTGCGGCTAGAGGTCAAGAACACCGTGAGCTGGCGGGAGGACGTCGAGGTGGCCCTGGAACGACTACTGGGATCGATGGCGCCCGAGGGAATGCTTCGCCAGGTCGGAAGTGCCGCCGGGACCGTCCACGCGCCCTGACTCCCTATCCGCCCAGCAGTCGGCCCCGCCTCGTCGAGGGTGGATTCCTCCGCCTTCCCGGCGGCTTCCCAACGGCTCAGGATCTGGGAAGCCTGGGGCTGAAGCTCTCCGGGTCGCTAGAGGCCCTTGCGGGAAGCAAGAGTCGGTACCCGTAGCTGACCGGTCGGTGGGTCGAGGTCCGGCGGCAGGAACAGCCGCTGCACCGCGGCAAGGATTGCCTCGGCGACCGTGGCCCGGAACTCCGGCGACCCGAGTGCAGCGGCGTCATGCGGGTTCGTCAGATATCCCAGATCCGTCCGGATTGCCGGCATCCTCGTCCGCCGGAGCAGCTCCCACGTCTTGGCGTGGGTCCGGCAGTCGACCAGGTCCGTCCGTGACACGAGTTCTTTCTGGACGAGCGTGGCGAGACGTTCGCCCACGGCAGAGGATCCGCGGGCGTTGCCGTAGTAGTAGGACGACACTCCCTGGGCCTGTGGCGATTTGCCGGCGTCCAGGTGCAACGACACCAGCAGGTCCGCGCCGATCTCGTTCGCCCGGTGCGCCCGTTCGACGTCCTCCGGGGACTCGTGCGGACCGTGCAGAAGGTATGCCTCCAGGCCGGAGGCCAGCAGACGGGCCTCGAGCCGTGACGCGAGATCGGCGATGAGGTCGCGCTCGCACAGGTCGCCGACGGTGACTCCAGAGTCGGCCCCGCCGTGACCAGGGTCGATCGCGACCACGACACCGAGCAGGGACGGACCTCGCTGCAGCAGCCGTACCGATTCCCTCAGTACGTCCGGGCGACCGCCGACGACGGTGCGCTCGAGCTTCTTCAGCTCCCGCAGCGTCAGCGGCCCGCAACGACCGTCGGGCTCCAGAGCGCGGTTGTACTGGAAGTCCTTGAGTGCCGTCTCCGTTCGCGGGCCGAAGATACCGTCCGTTCTTCCCACGTCAAACCCCATGTTCGACAGCCGTTCCTGCAGCGCGGCCACGTCGTCCCCGACAAAGGGATGGTTGATGCTGTGAAAGAGCAGGCGGTCGCCCAGTTTGCGACGGGCCTCCTCAAGGGCGCGGAAGGTGTCCGGGCCGACGATGCCGTCCGCTGACAGGCCCCGGCTCTGCTGGAACGCCCGGACGGCCTGGTCCAGGGATACATCGAACAGCGTTGCGTCCGGTGTCGACCCGTCGGCTGTTCCCGCCCGTGCGCCGCTCGGCGGTTCACTGGTCGGCGGTTTGGTCGGTTGTGGCAGGTCCGTGCCCACCGGGCGCAACCGATCTGCCGCGGGCGTTTCCTGCTGGCGCGGCGCGGCCGGCAGGAACGACAGAGAGATCAGTGCGGCGCGTACCTCGGCGACCGAGGGATCGCGGTCGCCGAGACGCAGGAGCTTGGTCCTGCGGTTACCACTCGAACCTGCTCGCGGACGGGTCACGGGGACACAGGCTAGCGGCTCGTCACGCCCCCGCCGCCGCGACCGGATGGCCAAAGGCGGCGCGATCATGTTTCTTTCGCGCCGCCTTTGGCCAGGTGGTGCGCTGGCGCCTCGGCACGGCCGATCCGGCAGGTCTGACCGCCGAAGGCACACCCTGCTCGGATACGCGCAGTCCTCAGATACCTCAGATACCTCAGATATACGCGGAAAGATCCCGCAGCAGGGCGGCTTTGGGCTTCGCGCCGACGATGCTCTTGTCCACCTCGCCGTTGACGAACACGGCCATGGTGGGTATGGACAGGATCTGGTACTGCCGGGCGGTCCGCGGGTTCTCGTCGATGTTGAGCTTGACGATCCGCAGCTTGTCGCCGTGCTCAGCAGCGATCTCCTCGAGAACCGGAGCGACCATCTTGCAAGGCCCGCACCACTCCGCCCAGAAGTCGACGAGAACAGGCAGCTTGCTCTTCAGTACCTCCTCGGTGAACGTGTTGTCGGTGACGGGCCGGATGACTCCTGCCATAATGATCTCCTTCTGATTGTTGCCGCTGGGTGGTATCCGGACGGTTTTGCCGACCGAAGACGATGCGATCGAGGGCTATATGATCATTAAAAGTATGATCATTTTACCTCTGGCCTGTTAGGACACCTGTTAGGACGCGACTGCCTCGGCGGGCGCCCGAGGCGTCTGGCCGGCTTCGCCCTCGCGGGCGGCCAGATGGCGTTCGGCGTCCAACGCCGCGGCACACCCGGTGCCGGCCGCCGTGATGGCCTGCCGGTAGATGTGGTCCACGACGTCGCCGCAGGCGAACACTCCGGGCAGGTTGGTGCGGGTGGACGGATGTTCGACCACGACGTAGCCGGCGGCGTCCAGGTCGAGCTGGCCACGGACGAGCTCGGTGCGGGGCTCGTGGCCGATGGCGACGAACAGACCGCTCGCGTCGATCTCGTCGATCTCGCCGGTCACGGTGTCGCGGACCTGGACGCCGGTGACCCGGTCCGCGCCGAGGACCGCCACGACCTCGGCGTTCCACCGAAACCGGATCTTGTCGTTGACGATTGCGCGCTGCTGCATGATGGCGCTCGCCCGCAGCCGGTTACGACGGTGGATGATCGTGACGGACCGGCCGAAACGGGTCAGGAACGTCGCCTCCTCCAGGGCGGAGTCGCCGCCGCCGACGACAAGGATGTCCTGATCCCTGAAGAAGAAGCCGTCGCAGGTCGCGCACGCGGACACCCCGCGTCCCAGCAGGCGGTCCTCGTCCTCCAGGCCCAGTTTGCGGTATGCCGAGCCGGTGGCGATGATCACAGTGTGGGCGAGGTAGGTTCTGTTCTCGACAGTTATGATCTTCGGGTCGGCTCGTAGGTCGACCGCGGTGACGTCGTCGGCGATCAGTTCGGCGCCGAAGCGCTCGGCCTGCCTGCGCATGCCGTCCATGAGCTCGGGGCCCTGGATGCCTTCGGGGAATCCGGGGAAGTTCTCCACCTCGGTCGTGGTCATCAGCGCGCCGCCGGCCGAGACTGCGCCCTCGAAGACCAGCGGGCGCAGGTTCGCGCGCGCCGTGTATATCGCCGCGGTGTAGCCGGCCGGACCGGACCCGATGATGACGACATCCCGGACGTCGACATCCCGGACGTCGACATCCCGGACGTCCGGGATGCGCGATTCGTTCCCGCTGCTGTGCGCGGTCACATTTCCACCTGTCCCTTCAGATCGCCGGCTGCCGCCGGTGAGGCCGTGCGCCAGCCACAACTGTCCCATTGCGCACCCGATTCCCTCGGGCCGTTCCTGCGCCGTTCCTGCGCCGTTCCTGCGCCGCTCCCGGGCCGCTCCCGGGCCGCTCCCGGGCCGCTCCCGGGCCGCTGCGGCCAGCGGTGTTCGTCACGAGCGGATCGATGACCACCTGCGGGATGAGAGCTGTAACGATCTATAACTACCTGCGGGACGTGGTGGTGCTGTACCACAATGCGGCTGCGATGTTGGTCACTCCGCACCGCTCGTCAAGAACGATCACCCGCAGCTCGTCGGGATCGGTGGGGACGGACAGGACGACCAGCACGGCCGGCTGGCCGTCGAAGGCGACGAGATCCAGGGCGATGATGTTACCGCCGGTCTGCGTCGCCAGGCTGAGGTAGCAGGTGCGCAGGTCCGGTTGGGTGAGCTCGGTGACGAGGGATGCCACCGCGGCGGGTGGACCGGCCGCGGCACCGCCGTAGTCGCGTAGTGGCGCCTGAAAAGTCCCTTTTATTCGGCCGGACAACAGGTCGAGCGTATGGTGAGGGATATCGGCGACATTAAGCAGGTGTCCCGTATGTGCGAATATCGCTGGCGCGGAGGCTGTGGCGTCCCCGTCGCCGGCCGCTGCGGAGACCGCCGTGCCACTGGTCGAGCTGGCCCCCGCCCTTTGTCGTGTCCCCTCGGATGATCCGGTGATGTCAGCCGAAAGCGGTGCCACGACCTGGCTGACGGCCTCGCCGGCCGAGGTCCGCCCGGTATGCCGGCCCAGTACCCCCATGAAGCCGACCACCGCGACGACGACCGTCAGGCAGGCCGCTGCCGCGCTGAGCCACGAGGGGACCTGCCCCGGTCGGGACGACCGGAGGCCGGGATGACCGCGGCCACGCATCCGCCCCGGCCTCCGGGGATGCGCCCGCGGACGCAAGTGGGGCGGCCGCAACGGTCTGAGCCGCTTCACCGAATGTTGCGGCGCCGGCCCGTGGCTGCCCGCCTCGAGCGTGTCGGGGCTGTCGGGGCCGTTCGGCCGGTGGCGATCCTGCTCGATGATCAGAGCGGCGTGCAGCCTTGTCGCGACGTCCTCCGGCATGGTTACTGAGGCCAGCGCCGCGAGGTCACGACGCACCCGGCGCAGCGCCGTCACAGTTTCGCTGCACTGTGGGCAGCCCCGGACGTGGAGTTCCACAGCGGACGCCGAAAGGCCCCCGTCGGCGTAGGCATCGAGGTGCTCCACATCCGGATGCCGATCAGCTGTCATCGCCGACACCTCCTCCGACCGCCTTGGACGTATTGACGTGCCTGCTCTGACTGACGGAATCGAGCGCCGCAGGGTTCCCGGGACGCAGGTAGTCGAGCATTACAGCCAGCTTCGCGCGTCCCCGCGCGCACCGGCTTTTCACCGTGCCCACCGGCACCGCGAGCAGCGCGGAGGCTTCTGCAACCGACCAGCCCTGGATGTCGACGAGCACCACCGCGAGTCGCAGCGTCTCCGGGAGCCGGCCGAGCGCGGATTCAACGGCCAGCCGCGTCTCGCCTTCGACGATCGCATCGCGCGGTTCGGCCAGTTCACCAGCACCACCGCTACCGCTACCGCCGTCGCCTGCAGGCAGCGGAACCTGAGGACGGGCCGCGCGGCGGCGCAGCCGGTCCAGACAGGCGTTGACGACGATGCGGTGCAGCCAGGTGGCCACCGACGCCTCGCCGCGGAAGGCCGCGGCACCGCGGTAGGCCGACAGCATTGCCTCCTGGACGGCGTCAGCGGCGTCCTCCCGGTCACGCAGCATGCCCAGCGCCACCGCCCATGCCCGGTTGCTGTGAGCCCGCACCAGCTCGGTAAAGGCGTCCGGGTCGCCGTCGACGTGCCGGCGAAGCAGCTCCCGGTCCTTCTCCGCCGGTGTCGCCGTCCCCGGCGCCGAGGACGGGGAGCTGCCAGCATCCGGGATGCCGGTCTCGGCGACGGATGGTTCGGAGGAAGTCACGGGACGGCAGCCGGACCGGGGCTGGTGCTCCAGCCGGTCAGGAGCGGAAGGAGACGTCGACGACGGAGCCCTTGAACCGTCCGTCCACCGTCGGCAGCTTGGTCAGCCAAACAACCCAATACTGGTGGGCGGCTGCCGCCGGGACGGACACGGTCGTGCTGGTGGCGACGGTTTCGGGAAGGACAACCGTATACGCGTTCGCGTCGTTCGCGGCGGCGTCACCGGCGCGTAGCTCGAACGCCGTGGGACCGAAACCAAATGTGATCTTCATTTCGCGGATGGTGACGGGTTTGCCGAAGTCCAGCCGAAGACCTACGCCGGACTTGGCGTACCCACCGAACTGCCTGCCGTCGGTGTTGTTGTATCCCTCCGTTGTCCAGACGGTGGACGGATCACCGTCGATGGCCTTCGGCGCGTCCGCGTCGTTCTCGCCGTCCTGCCCGGGCGGCGGGTCGAACGCCATCACGCTCGGAGTCGGGAGGGCGGCACCCACCTGGGTGGTCGCGGACGGAGCCGGTGCTGGTGCGGCCGGAGTCTTCCGGCCGGTGTCGCGGGTCAGCGCGATCGAAGTCACCGTGACCACGGCGATGATGACGACAAGCCCGGCCAGGATCAACAGCCGGCGGCGCCGCGCCGGGCCGCGCGGACGCCGGGTGTCCCTGTCGTCCGGGTACCCGCTGAGGAAACCGGGCACCCCCCGCGCGGGTGAATCATGATCACGTCGCCTTTGGTCTTTCGGGAAGTCAGCGTTGTCCGGATGGTCCCGGCTGCCCCGGTAGCCGCTGCGATAGCCACCACCGGGGTCGCCGGGCGGATACGCCGTGTTCCCCGGCGGGCCGTAGGAGTCCGCATCCGACCCGAAGGCGTCCACGTTGTAACCGGCGGTCGAGGTTCCCGTGGTCATGGCCCGCGTCATCGGCGGTTCGTTGTCGAACCGGACCCGGCCGAGGTCCAGGGTGCCGTCCGCGGGAGCGAGCTCCTCGAGCGCTTCGGCGAGATCGACCGCGGACGTGATCACCGGCCGGTGGGCGCGGTCGTCCCCGAGCGCGGCCAGGGTGAGCGCGTCAAGGTCCGGTGGGACGTCGGCGCGGACCTGGCGCGGCGAGTACAGCCGGCCGTCGGCGGTCTTCGTCGCCGGGGGGAGCCCGCTGTCGCGTTCCAACGGCCAGTGCCCGGTCAGCGCGGCGTAGAGCAGGCCACCCATGGCCCGGACGTCGTCAAAGTCGCGGTCGGCGGCGTCGGCCCAGGGCTCGGCCTGACTGTGCGCACCCTTCTCCAGCGCCGCGACGACCGAGCCGGTGCCGAGGTCGACGACCTTGACCATGCCGTGGCCGGAGATGATGACGTCGCTGGCGCGCAGGTCACCGTGATGGATTCCGCGTTCATGGGCGGCGGCGAGCACCCGGGCTACAGCGAGCAGGACGGTCGTGGCCTGGTCCGGGCGCAGCGGGCGTTCGGCGGACAGCGCCTGCAGGGAGTTGCCCTCCACCCATTCGCTCACCACATAGGAGACGCGACCGGCCTCGGTGGTGGTCGATGTGGCGTCATACGTCGACGCCGCGCCCGGGTGCACCAGCCGGCCGGAGCCGATGGCGGCTGACAGCAGCATCTCGGCGGCGCGATCGAGGGCCGCGCAGTCCTGCGCGCCGGTGTCGGCGTGCTGCACCACGCGGACGGCGACGGGCCGGGCGAGGATGCGGTCGTCCCCACGCCACAGGGTGACCGGCCCACGCGCGCGCATGACCGACAGAAGTTGGTAGCGGCCGTCCAGCATGGTGCTGACCGGCAGGGCGGCCGGCCCCGGGGGAACCATCGGGCCGGTGGGATCGGAGGACGCAGGTGCCGCCATGGTGCTGGCGTTCCAGGTCGCGCTGCTTGTCACGTCCTTATCGACGTCAACCCGCGGCGGTCGGTTGTGCCCGTCGACCACAGCGCCTCCGTCATCACCGACGCGTCCGGCTGTCGTAGCCGGATGCAGCCTGTTCAGTGTACGAGTCCCCTGACCGGCAGCCGGTCATTGTGTCGGTTGTGGCCGGGATCAGTGTGCCGATCGTGAACCAAATCGGCCACGGACGGTCGTGACAAGTGCGGCCATCTCAGGCAACCGCATCCGGACGATGGCCGCCAGGTAGATAGGCACTCCTACCCCGCAGGCAAGGACAACGCTCACACCTGAACCGATCCAGCCCTGGCCGAGGACCATCCGTACCAGGGAGGAGACAGCCGCGGCCACGACCGCGCCCAGCCCTCCGGCGATGGTCACCTGGGTGAGCATGCGCGCGATCCGTCCGCCGTCGATACCTCCCAGGCGGGTCTGCAGCAGTACCGACGAGACCGCGACACCGACCAGGTAGGACACGGCGAAGGCCAGCGCCAGCGCCACCGACCGGTTCTTGTCGGGCAGCAGCGAGCTCAACGCGGCCGCACAGGCGATGTTGGTGGCGACGATCCCCATGTTGATCAATGCGGGGGTCCGGCTGTCCTGGTGGGCGTAGAACACCCGCAGCTGCACCTGGAACAGGGAGAACGGCACCAGGGCGACTGCGAACGCGGCCAGGGTGTCACCGATACGCACGGCCCCGGTGTAGCTCACGGCGCCATGGTTGAACACCGCGACCGCGATCGGGCGGCCCAGTGCCAGCAGCGCGAGCGCTGCCGGCACGATCACCACCGCCGCCAGCCGCGTCCCGGTGGACAGGTCCTGGCGGACCAGATCGCTGCGGTTGTCCGCGGCATGCGCGCTCATCCGCGGCAACAGCGCGGTGATCACCGATACGGCGATGACGGCGTAGGGAAGCTGGAAGATCTGGTACCCGTAGGTATAGACGGTGTACGCCGTCGCGGAGCTGGCAAGGCGCACGATGACCAGGTAGCCGACCTGGCTGACCGCCACGTAGAGCAGCGTCCAGCCGGCCAGGCGCATCGCCCGGCGCAGCCCGGGGTGGGAGAGGTCCAGCCGCGGCCGGTAGCGGAAACCGACTGCCCGCAGTGACGGCAGCAACGCGAGCGTCATGATCACGACGCCGAGTGTCGTGCCGGCGGCGAGGACCGTGATCTGGGCATCGCTGATCCCGGCGACCGTGGGGGGACGTGGCCCGGGCACGAAGATGAACGCCACGCAGGTCGCGATCACGATCAGATTGTTGAGCACCGGCACGAACATCGGCGCGGCGAACGACTGGCGGACGTTGAGAATCGCCCCGATCGTGGCGCCCAGCCCGTAGAAGATCACCTGCGGTAGGAACCACCGCAGGAACGTCACGGCGAGATCCCGCTCGGCGCCGCCGGCGGCGAGGTAGGCGCTGATGATGAGCGGGGCGGCCAGCATCGCGACCGCCACGGTGGCACCGAGCCCCAATACCACCAGGGTGAGCAGCGAGGACGCGAACGCCTCGCCCTCGTCCGGGTCGTCCTTGGCCGCCCGGACCAGCACCGGCACGATGACGCTGGACAGCACCCCGCCGAGCAGCAGGTCGTAGAGAATGTTCGGGGTGGTGTTGGCGACGTTGTAGGCGTCCCCGACCGCGCCGGTACCGATCGCCGCGGCGATCGCCACCGTCCGCAGGAACCCCGACGCCCGGGACGCGACCGTACCGATCGCCATGGTGCCGCTGGCCCGGCCGAGGGTCATCGCCTTGCGCCCGGACGCCCTCCTGGGTCGGCCGCCCGTCGACCGGCTCTGCTCCGACCGGCCCTGGCCGGGACCGGCCGGGGGTGTTCCCCGCCTCGCGCTACCCGGGGTGGGGGCAGGCAACGGCGGTCCGACCGGTCCGGCCATCGGTTTTGTGGGCCCGGACGGGTCGAAGGCGGGTCGCCGGCGGTGGCGGGCAGGCGGCTTCCTGGTGCCGCCGTTGCCGGCCTCGCCGTTCCTGGTCCCGCCGCCGGGTCCGGCCGTCACGGTCGTGTTCCGGTGTTGCCGGTGTTGCCGGAGGCGTGGCTCGCGCGCAGGAGCCGCTCCAGGCCGTCCCCTGGGGGAACGCCGGTACGCCGGCCACCGGAGGACGGCGTACCGGGCATGCCGCGCCGCTCGTGGGTGCCCGGAGCGTCCGCAACGGCGGATGCAGGTGGGTCGTCCGGGTGGGCAGATCTGGCTGGGTTCGCCGGGGAGGGCTCGGTTCGTAGTGGCAGTGGCCCGGTTCGTGGGGACGCTCCGGCGGGCGTCCGGTCGCGCAGCGTCCGCAACCGGCGGACCAACCGGATCACCACCGCGAACGCCAGGACTGCCAGCGCTCCTCCTGTTATCGCCACCGCTATCACGCCGAAGACCGTGGATTTCACCAGGATCCGTACCGGCGGCGCAGTCGACAGCGGCTTGCCGGCCGGGGTGAGGATCGCGACATCGACGGGAAACGTACCGGCACCCTCGGTATCGACCTCGATTTCCACCTGCACCTTCTGGAGAGGTGGCACCGTGAGTTTAACCTTGGTTTCCGATCGTAGTCGCGCTCGGTCCGTCGAGGAGAGGGAGAGCACCACATTGATGATGACCGCAGTGTTGTTCTCGAGCGTGACCGGGACCGTGCCGTGCTTGCTGGTCAGCGACACACTGCGGGAGGCGACCACCCGGATGCCCTTCCGTAGCGCCTGTACCGCACCGGCGACACCCGTGCTCAGCTCGTCGGCGCCGTCCGTGCCGGCGGCGCCTGCCCGCCATGCGATCGATTCGGACGACGTGAGTGTGTACTCCATCGCATCGACGCCCGCGTCAGCACAGTTGCGTGCGCCGGAGGCTCCCGAGTCCGGAGGGCACAGGACCGACTTCAGCGCGTGGACCTGGTTGCGCAGGTCCTCCGTGGCGATCATCCGGGAGATGGGCAGTTCGGCCGCGCGGGCCCAGCCGGGGTAGGTCAGGGGGCCACGTTCGCCGGCCGCCGGGACCGCGCCCGCCGAGGTGCCGCCCACAGACGGGGCCGACGTCAGCGCAGCCAACCGGGAGAACGGGGTGGACAGGCCGTCCAAGACCGTTTCCGCCCAGCCGGCCGGCGGATCCCAGTAGCGCGGCAGCGCCAGCGTCTGGGGCCGGACCAGCCCCGGCCGCTCGGCGGCGATCATCGCGATCTCGGCGAGGAGATCCTGGAACGACTCCGCCTGGGTCTGCGCGTCGGCGTCACTCGTGGGACCGGTCGCGAGATCCGCGAGCTGAGGGTCGGCGGCCAGCACCCGTGCGACACCGCCGGATGTCGGGATCTCGGTGGCGGTCGAGGGGGTGTAGGTCTTCTCCGGGTCCTTCGGCGGCAACAGGTTGGAGTCCGCGATCACGGTTGTGATGCCCATGCGGCGCAGCAGGTCGAGGGTGGGGGCGTCAACGAGTCCGTCACCGGGGTAGGCAATCGTCGTGTCCGGGCTGCGACCGATCGCGTTCGCGACGACGGTCCGGCCGGTCAGCAACGCCACCAGGATGCTGTGGAACTCCTGGGCGCGGGTCAGCGCCACCATATCGACGTCACCGTAGGGCAGGGCGAAGACCGTGCCGCCGGCGTCCGCGAACGCCTTCAGCTTCGCCAGGAAGGTCGCGGCGTCCCGGTCCGGACGTCTGGGGCTCGGACCGGACGGCGTGGCCACCTCGTACGGACCACCGGCGATGATCTGCAGTGTCTGCACGAGGACGGGGTCGACCGCGAGGGCGACGGGCGGTACCGGCCTGTTCCCGACCGGGGCGACGGAGCTCAGCAGCCGGTCCAGCCGGCCGCCGGGTGCCACCAGGTCTGTCAGGTCGTCGTTGGTGAGCCTGCCGTCAGCGCGCAGCCGCGGCACCTCCGCGACCGGTAGCACGACCGAGATCGGCATGGGGCCGGTTACCGCGACCGGAGCCCAGACCAGGAAGGAGTAAGTCGTCCCGACGACCTTGCGTTGGCCGTTGAGCATGCCGGACGCGGTGAAACGCAACGGGTAGACCCGCAACGCGGCCGGCAGGCCCAGCCCTGTCAGCTTGGCGCCGGCGGTGAACGTCACCGGGAGAGCTCCCGGTACGAGCCTGCTCGCCACCGACTGGGAGGCGACCGCGGTCGAGTAGCTCAGCGCAGCCGCGGCGGCCGGGTTGTCACGCAGGTTCGCCAGGTCCTTGCGGCTGGACACCACACGTGCGAGCTCGATCCGTATCTCCAGGTCGGAGATCTGGTCGGCGCCGGTGAGTTCCAGGTGGCCGGTGACGTTCAGTGGTAGCTGTGGCCCGGCAACAGCGGCGAACTCGTCGAGTGCCACCCGGACAGGACGGGTGGCACCGGTGGCCACAGCCATCGTGGACCGGACAGCCCTTGTGGGCTGGAGTGGGGGTTGCGGGGAAGCAGAGCTTGCCGAGCCCGGCCATCCTGACGGGCCCGGGGGCGAACCTGTGGACATAGAACCTGTGGATATATGTGTGAAGCCTGTGGATGGAGGGTCGGCTCGGGCATGGACTGCAGTCGCACTCAACATCATAACTGTCACCGACAGTACGATCGCAGCGACCGTGACAGTACACCGTACTGCGGGGTATACGTGGCTGTCTGTCACATGCTGTCCGTGAGAATGGCCGGCACCCTGCGCAGGAGGCTGCGTTCGTCGTCGTAGGCGAGTAGTTGCGGAACATCGACCAGAGGTACCCAGGCAACCTCGGTGACCTCGACGTCGATGTCCGAGAGCTCCCCGGTCGTCCGAAGCAGTAGATAGTGGTGAACGGTCTTGTGTACGCGCGTCCGTCCGGTCACGAACCAGAAATCAATCATTCCCAGCCGGCCGAGTACCCGTCCGGTCACACCAGTCTCCTCCGCCACCTCCCGAACCGCGGTCTGCTCCGCTGTCTCACCCACTTCGACGTGGCCCTTCGGTAACGACCACAGCAAGTCGCCGTTACGGTCACGGCGTGCTATCAGTGCTGCATTGGCCATTTCCGAATGGTCGTCCAGTACCAGCCCGCCCGCCGAAGTTTCCTCCGTCCGGCGCAGCCGCCGCCGAGGGGAGGGCGAGAACGGGGCCATGGGCTGATCGTACGAGTCTTGCGTGTCACTTCTCCCGGCATGCGACCGCAGTGGGAGCGGCCGGGAGAATGCTGATCGGCGAGTACCGATCGGCAGGTGGTTGCCGGAACGGTCTGATCCCGGCCTATACCCTAGGACAGTGTCGGTGATCTGCCTGGACAACCCACGTGACTCCGCGGAGCGGGCGGTCAGCGCCCTGCTCAAGGTGCCGGCTTCGGCTGACGATCTCGGACGGGTCTTCGCCAACGCCGGCCACAGCCTGTATCTGGTCGGCGGATCCGTCCGGGACGCCCTGTTGGGCCGTCCGGGCCCGACCGGCACCGCGGACGCGGCCGGCGGCCCTCGAACGTCCGGCGTGGCCGGTGCCGACCTCGACTTCGCCACGGACGCCCGTCCCGAACAGGTCCTTGACATCACCCGCGGTTGGGCGGACGGGGTCTGGGAGGTGGGGATCGCCTTCGGCACCGTCGGGTTGATCCGGGCCGGAGTACGGTTCGAGGTCACCACCTACCGGACCGAGGCATATGACCGCACCTCGCGGAATCCAGTGGTCGCCTATGGCGACACCCTCGAGGGGGACCTCGTCCGCCGCGACTTCACCGTCAACGCCATGGCGGTGTCCGTACCCGGCCACGAGTTCGTCGACCTGTTCGGCGGTATGGGCGACCTCGCCCGCAAGGTGCTGCGCACACCCGGCGCCCCCGAGGCATCCTTCGACGACGACCCGCTGCGCATCCTGCGCGCGGCCCGCTTCGAGGCCCAGCTCGGGCTGGTCCCGGTGCCGGAACTGGTCGCGGCGATGCGTTCGAGGACACCCCGGCTGAAGATCGTCGCGGTGGAACGCATCCGGGACGAGCTGCGCAAACTCATGGTTGCGGCTGATCCCGTCGCCGGGCTTGCCCGTCTGGTGGACGTCGGCGTCGCCGACGTCGTGCTGCCCGAACTGCCCGCGCTGCGGATGGAGATCGACGAGCACCACCAGCATAAGGACGTCTACACCCACACCCTGACCGTGCTGCGCCAGGCCATCGCCCTGGAGGACCCGCCACCCGACGGCGGTCCGGACGAGGTGCTGCGCTGGGCCGCGCTGCTGCACGACATCGGAAAGCCACGGACCCGCCGGCACGCCCCAGGGGGCGGTGTCTCCTTCCATCATCACGAGGTGGTCGGGCGCGACATGACCCGCAGGCGTCTGGCCGCGCTGCGCTTCCCCAAGGACGTCGCGGACGCGATCACTCTGCTGGTGTTCCTGCACCTGCGCTTCCACGGCTACGGGCGCGGTGAGTGGACGGACGCGGCGGTGCGCCGGTACATCCACGACGCCGGGCCGCAGCTGTCCCGGCTGCACAAGCTCGTGCGCTCGGACTGCACGACGCGTAACCGGCGCAAGGCCGAGACGCTGGCTGCCACGTACGACGCGCTGGAGGAACGGATCGCCCGGCTGTCCGAGCAGGAGGAGATCGCCGCGATCCGCCCGGAGCTGTCCGGGGACGACATCATGGCGCTGCTGGGCCTGACGCCTGGCCGGCTGGTGGGGCAGGCCCGGGCGCACATGCTCGACTTCCGTTTCGAGGCGGGCCTGGTCGGGCGCGAGGCAGCCGAGGCGGAGCTGTTCCGCTGGGCGCGCGCGAACAACGTCCCCATCCCCGGGGAGATCCCCGGGGAGATTCCCGGCGAGCATCTCGACTCCGGCCTTCCTGCCGACTCCACCGTCAGGTCCCGGATCTCGCCGGGCGGCGGCTGAACCTCGGACCTGCGCGTGCGCCCCACGGACGTCCCGGGGATCCCTGCCACGACAACCGGGGCCACGAACACCGGGGGCGGACCGCACGCGTGTCAGGGGAGAGGTCCGTAGGCTCATGGGTGTGGCGCGGGCCGGAGATCTGCGACAACTCCTCGGGCTGGAGGGCCGACGGTCGCGCGATCATGCTTTTTCCGCGGCGCCGAAGGCCCAGCTCCCCGAAACGTCGACGGGATTCCGGCGGCTTCTCGCCTCCCGACTGACCTCGCAGGCCGCCGACGGCGTGTTCCAGGCGAGTCTGGTCAGCTACGTGCTGTTCTCCCCGGAACGGGCGACGTCCGCTGCGGCGCTCGCGGCATCGTTGGCGATCGTGGTGCTGCCGTTCAGCGTCATCGGTCCGTTCGCCGGGATCGTGCTCGACCGGATCTCACGGCAGCGGGTGCTGGTGGTGTGCGGGCTGGTGCGGGCGGTGCTGCTCGTCCTGCTTGTCATGCTCATCGCGGCCGGCCATACCGGCGTCGACTTCTACGCGACTGCGCTCGCGGTGGTCAGCGTCAACCGTTTCGTGCTCGCGGCACTGTCCGCGGGGCTGCCCGTCGTCGTCCCCACCGGGAAGCTGGTCACGGCGAACGCCCTGTCGGTGACGTCCGGGACGGTCATGACGCTGGTCGGCGCCGGAATCGGTAGTGGCATACGCGGGCTGATCGGCGGTGACGACGCGGGTGTCGCTCTGGTGGCCGCGCTCGCCGGTCTGGTCTACCTGGCCGCGGCGGGCACCGCGGGCCGCGCCAGCCGGTACGAGTTCGGACCGCTGCACTCCGCACCCGGGCAGGGCGTACTGCGCGAGGCCCGGCAGGTGGTCGTGGAGCTGGCGGCCGGCGCCGACCACCTGTGGCAGCGGCGCCCGGCCCGGTACGCGCTCGCCGCGCTGACCGGCTCGCGGGCGGCGTATGGTCTGACGACGGTGATGGCCGTCCTGCTCTACCGCAACTACTTCATGGGCGCGGACGGCGGTCTCGGTGGCCTTGCGCTGCTGGTGGCGGCCAGCGGGGTGGGCACGGTCGCGGCCGCGTTCGTCACCCCGAGGGTGACCCGGCGGATCAGCAAGCAGACCTGGATCAGCCTCGTGTTACTCGCCGCCGGGATCATCGAGATTGCCCTGTGCCTTCCGTTCTCGTCGCCACTGCTGATCGTGGGCTCGATTCCGATCGGCTTCGCCGCCCAGGCGAGCAAGATCTGCGTGGACACGATCGTGCAGGAACAGACCGAGGACGCCTATCGGGGCCGCGCCTTCTCCCTCTACGACCTGTTGTTCAACGTGGCCTATGTGGCCGCCGCGGCGCTGGCGGCGATTACCCTGCCAGTCACCGGTCGGTCGCCTGTCATGGTGCTGGTCGCCGGAGGCGGCTACATTGTGTGCGCGTTGCTGTACCTGCGGGCCCGCGGGCCGCGGACGCCTGTTCCCGATCCGGCGATGACGGTGTCCCACCGGCTCCCCGCGGCTGCCGCGACGGCGGATCCCACCATGATGGGCCGGACGCACACGTGCGCCGATGCCCAGACCTGACGTCAAGACCTGACCCCGACTGTGACAGTGCCCGGCCACCCCCTCCGGGTGGCCGGGCACTGTCACAGCGGCTGTTGACGCCGGTGGCCTCCGGCGACGCGCTGGTAACCATTGTCGCGTCGCCTTTGGCCGGCGGGTTCCTATTCGCCGCTGATGAACGCCTCCACCTTGTCCCGGGCGATGTTGTCCCGGTACTGCTCCGGCGGCGACTTCATGAAGTACGAGGATGCCGCAAGCAGCGGTCCGCCGATACCCCGGTCAAGGGCGATCTTGGCACAGCGGACCGCGTCGATGACGACACCGGCGCTGTTCGGGGAGTCCCAGACCTCGAGTTTGTATTCCAGGTTCAGGGGCACGTCACCGAACGCGCGGCCCTCAAGGCGGACATAGGCCCACTTGCGGTCGTCCAGCCAGGCGACGTAGTCGGACGGGCCGATGTGGACGTTGTCCTTGCCGATCTCGTGGGAGAGCTGGGAGGTCACCGCCTGCGTCTTGGAGATCTTCTTGGACTCCAGCCGGTCCCGT
Organism: Protofrankia symbiont of Coriaria ruscifolia; assembly: GCF_900634745.1. Classification (NCBI taxonomy): domain Bacteria; kingdom Bacillati; phylum Actinomycetota; class Actinomycetes; order Frankiales; family Frankiaceae; genus Protofrankia; species Protofrankia symbiont of Coriaria ruscifolia. Next base: position 117,949 of record NZ_CAAAFR010000203.1, on the reverse strand, counting down.
TCGAGCATGTTCTTGAAGTCCATGTTGCCGCCGACGTTGAGCTGCATCGTGCGGTCCAGGACGACGCCTCTGTCCTCGAACAGTTTCGCGAGCACCCGGTGGGTGATGGTGGCGCCGACCTGTGACTTGATGTCGTCACCGACGATCGGAACACCCGCGGCGCGGAACTTCTCCGCCCATTCGGGGCGGCCCGCGATGAACACCGGCAGGCAGTTGACGAAGCCGACGCCGGCGTCGATCGCGGCCTGGGCGTAGAACTTCGCCGCGTTTTCGGAGCCCACGGGCAGATAGCAGACGAGGACGTCGGCTCGGGTCTCGCGCAGGGCGGCGACGACGTCCACCGGGGTGTCGTCGGATTCGGCGATCGTCTCCCGGTAGTAGCGACCAAGGCCGTCCAGCGTGTGGCCGCGGGCGACTGTGATACCCAGCGGAGGCACTTCCGCTATCTTGATCGTGTTGTTCTCGCTGGCGACGATGGCCTCGGACAGGTCGCGCCCGACCTTCTTCGCGTCCACGTCGAACGCGGCGACGAACTCCAGATCCCCGACGTGGTATTCCCCAAGCTGGGTGTGCATCAGGCCCGGGACCTGTGCGGACGGATCAGCGTCGCGGTAGTACTCGACCCCCTGGACGAGGGATGCGGCGCAGTTGCCTACACCGACAATGGCGACACGTACCGAACCCATGACGGTCTGCTCCTTTTGCGGTTGTGGGACGCGGGTGGGCGGGATCCGGCCGAGGTGGCACCGACGCGGGTACTAACGCGCGGGCGGGACCTCGTTGCCGTTCCCTCCCGGATCCGACGGCGTCGGCGGCGTCGAATCGGTGGACAACTCTGTGGATGTTTCTATGGACGGCCCGGTGGCCGGTGCCTGCGCACGCTCCGTCTCGATCAGCTCGGTCAGCCAGCGGACCTCGCGTTCGACGGACTCAAGGCCGTGGCGCTGCAGTTCGAGGGTGTAGGAGTCGAAACGCTCGCGGGTCCTGGCCAGGGCGGACCGGACCTTCTCCCGCCGTTCCTCCAGTCGTCCGCGCCGGCCTTCGAGGATGCGCAACCGCACGTCGGCATCGGTCTTGCCGAAGAACGCGAACCGGATGCCGAACATCTCGTCCTCCCAGGAGGACGGACCGCCCTCACCGAGCAGGGCGCCGAGGCGCTCCTTGCCCTCGGCGGTGAGGGTGTAGACGACGCGACTGCGACCACCGAGGCGATTTGCGGCGCTGGAGTCGTCGGCCGTGACGTAGTGCTCGGTCTGCAACTTGCGCAGGCAGGGGTACAGGGAGCCGTAGCTGAAACGATGGAAGGTCCCCAGCATGGTGTTGAGGCGTTTGCGCAGCTCGTAGCCGTGCATCGGGCTTTCGGAGAGCAGCGCGAGGACGGCCAGCTCCAACATCCCCGCTCCTTCCCTCGGAAGTCAGCCGTAACACCGACGTGACCGGTATGTCCAGGCCAGTCCAGCGTTGCGATCCATCGGTTTGATCTATCTGGTCGATCCAGTGGTAAGACATGCTGATCTAACGGTAAGACATATCGCTCCGATACATCGAGCATGCCACTTCAGGATAACGAAGGCAACCAGGGATGTCTGGCGCGGAAAGCTGAGATGGCCGGATCGTTGCCGCGGGCCCAGGTCTTGGCTCCCAGGTAATTGCATGGACAACCGTGCCGTGCCGTGCCGTGTCCGGTGTTCGGTGCTCTTTCGGCGTCGCATGGGCTTGTGTCCGGACCGTCTGCCAGCATGACGCATCCGGCGTACCGTCTTATGCCATGCGTCCACGGTCGGTTGTCGACTACGCGCTCGCCCGGCGGGCGACACTCGCTGACCTGCATGCCGGCAGGGTGTCGACGACGGATGTGTGTGACGCGCACCCATACCTGCTGCGGGCGGCCAAATACCACGGGGAGACGACCACCAGGCGCTGCCCGGTCTGCCGGGGCCGCGAGCCTTTGACCAATGTCACGTACACCTATGGTGATGAGCTCGGCGTGAGTTCCGGCCGGGTGCGGGCGACCAGGGACCTGCCGTCCCTCGCCCAACAGTTCAGCGAACTGCGTGTCTACGTTGTCGAGGTCTGTACGTCCTGTGCCTGGAATCATCTGATCATGTCATTCGTGATCGGTACCGGCCGGCCGCGGGTCAAACGGACGACCCGCCGGAAGACGGCTGAGGAATAACGGCGCCGGTCGCGCCAGCATGTCCTGACGGCTGTCCGTGTCAGCCGTTAAGAGCTGTCTGGGTCAGCCGTCAAGAAGAGCCCGGTGTGCGTGCGGTTGTGAGGGGCGGCGTACCGTCTCACAACAGCCACCGACGACGCGGGGTTCACTCCCGCAGCCACGGACGGGACTGTCAGTGAGGCCAACATCTACGATCGGGACGTGTACCCGCGCGACGACGACGGCCGTGCCCAGGCCGACCGGGACCAGGCCGACCGGGACCATCCGGATGCCGGACCTGTGAACGGATACCCGAACAGCCGCTCGGACGGTGACACCCGGCACGACGGTGGCGCACCCGGCAGGGCGGGCGCTGCCCCCGGCAGCACCGCACACGGCGACGCAGACCAGACGTCGGTGCGCTCCGACCGGCGGGGTCAGCCTGTCAACAGCATGTACGACACGACCGACCGGGCCGCGATGGACCGCATTGGCGTCCGGGAACGGACCGCCAACTCCACCACCTATGTACGCCGTCCCCGTCCGGATGACGTCCCCGCCGCGGCCCCGACGAACGGCGTGCTGGAACGCGTCGGTGAAGATCCGGACCCCTCGACCCGTGTCGGTGGTCGTCACAGCCGCGCGGACGAGGCCAAGCAGCCCCCGGTCAGGCCGGGTCAGGGAAGACGGGGTCCGATGTTCTGGCGGAACCGTCCGCAGTGGCTGCGCCGGCTGGTCATGTTCGGGCTGCTGTTCTGCGTGCTGATGTTTGCCGCGCTGGTCGCCGTCCTCTACTCCTTCACGAAGGTGCCGCTGCCGGCGACCGTCAACGCCGCCGAGCAGACGTCCATCATCACCTACGCGGACCGCACGACGGAGATCGCCAAGATCGGGACGGTCAACCGGACGGACGTCCCACTGTCCGAGGTGTCGGTCGACGTCCAGCACGCCGTGCTCGCGGCGGAGAACAAGAACTTCTACAGCGAGCCCGGCATCTCTCCGAAGGGAATTGCTCGGGCGTTGTGGGTGAACGTCCGCGGTGGTGAGATCGCCCAGGGCGGGTCGACCATCACCCAACAGTACGCCAAGAACGCCTATCTGACGCAGGAGCGCACCTTCTCCCGCAAGATGAAGGAGATCGTCCTCGCGGTCAAGCTGGCCCGGAAGTACTCCAAGGAAGAAATTCTGGAGTCCTACCTCAACACGATCTATTTCGGTCGTGGGGCGTACGGCATCGAGGCCGCGTCCAAGACGTACTTCGGTAAGTCGGCCAAGGACCTGACCGCGGAGGAGGGTGCGGTCATCGCCGGGCTGATCCGCTCCCCGAACGGGCTGGACCCGCGGGTGACCCCGGCCGCTGCCGAACGTCGGTGGCACGAGGTGCTGGACACGATGGTCGCGAAGGGCTGGCTTGACGCCTCCCGTCTGACGCCGGACAAGAAGCCGCCGGTGACTCTGGAACGGGACAAGTCCAACGGAATGGCGCTCTCCTCGCCGCAGGCCGCCTACATCCGTGACCAGGTCAAGGACGAGCTGGTCGATGCCGGGATCACCGAGCAGCAGATCAACCTGGAGGGTCTGCGCATCCAGACCAGCATCGACCAGGGCCGACAGACCGCCGCCTACCTGGCCGTGACGAACGTGCTGGCCAAGCCCTACACCACCGTTCCCGACCTGAGGACCGGCCTGGTCGCGGTCGAACCGGGTACCGGCCGGGTGCTGGCCTGGTATGGGGGCTCGATCTACGGCAAGGGCGACAACGGCCAGACCTCCTACGTCGACAACGTCTCCGGGGCGCAGGTGCCACCGGGATCGACCTTCAAGCCGATCACGCTGGCGGCCGCGCTGCAGGAGGGAGCCAGCCTCAAGTCGGTCTACGAGGCCCCGGACGTGCTGCGGATTCCCGGAAAGGCCACCGACGGCAGCGGGACGTACGTTGTGCGTAACGACGAGGAACACGGCAACTTCGGGTACATCGACCTGATCGAGGCGACCGCCGAGTCGGTCAACACCGTCTACGTTCCGCTGGGCATCGAGGCCGGTATCGACAACGTCGTCTCCACCGCGCACGCCCTGGGCGTGGCCAAGGACGTCAAGCTGACCGACGACGCCGGTGTGACCCTCGGCCGTGACGGCATCACCGCCAAAAGCATGGTTGCGGTCTACGGCACCTTCGCCAACGGTGGGAAGGCCGCCGTCCCGCACCTGGTCGACCGGGTGATCGACAGCAAGGGCAAGGTCATCTACGAGGGTCCGACCACCTCGAAGAACGCCATTCCCGCGAATGTGGCGGCCGATGTGACCTATGCCCTGCAGGCGGTCCTCAAGAACGGTACGGGCAAGGCCGCGCAGCTTGCCGACGGCCGTCCGGCAGCCGGTAAGACCGGCACCACGGACAATTTCCGGACCGCGTGGTTCTGCGGCTACGTTCCGCAGGTCGCGGCCTGCGTGAACATGTTCCGCGGTGACGGTGGCGTGAGCAAGGCGACCGCTCTGACGGGGATTCCGGGGGCCACCGGCGGTGTCTACGGTGGCGGCTACCCGGCGAAGATCTGGAAGGCGTTCATGGACGGCGCCCTCACCGGCGTGACGCCCCAGGGCTTCCCCCCGCCGAAGTACGGTGGCACCGTCACCAACGCGTCGCCGTCACCGACTCCGCAGCCGACCATCTCGTCGGAGCCCACTGCCTCACCCGAGGCGACGGATACGGCGGACGTACCTGACCGGCGGGGGCGACCGACAGCACGGTTCCTACCGTCGACCGTCGCGACCTCGTCCCCCGACGGACAGGTCGGACCGACAGCGACCCCGAACCCCAGACGTTCGAAGAACGACGGGTTACCCCAGTTCGAGGACCCAGCCGGGTAAGTCCGATGGGCTGGAGCAGTCGGGTGGAGGCCCGGAGGGCTCGACTCCCCGGACTGTCCAGCTCCCTCAACCACCGAGTGGGAAGGCGTGTTGTGCGGGCGAGAATGGTGCATGGCTAGATTCTTCGGAGCCTTCCGAACCTCCTCCCACGTCGGCTGTGCCGACGTGGGAGGAATCCGGCAGCGACAGGCCCGTCTGCCGGATCACCGGGTGCTCCGACGGGTTCCCCAGTGGTCTCGACGGGTCCGCGGATGACCGTGCGACCGCTGGCGTTCGCAACGGGTGGTAAGCGCTCATCGGGAGCAACCCCCGTCACCCCGGTCTGCCCGTCCCGGGAGGACCCGGTGGTCGCCGGTGCGAGCATGCTCGTCGGTGGTCCGCCAGGTGACCACGCCAGCATCGGCGCCGGCCGGAGCTGGTGGACGCCGCTGCGGGTGCTCATGGCGTTCACCGTTCTCGCGTGCGTCCTCGCCTACGTGCAGAAGGCGCCGTGCCGTGACACCCGTAACTGGTCGCACGAGTATCAGTACACGCGGATGTGCTACTCCGACGTGGTCGCGCTGTACGGTCAGGAAGGTCTGGCCACGGGCAAGCGTCCCTTCCTCGACTATCCGACCGAGTACCCGCCGCTGATCGGCGCGGTCATGCAGTTCGCGTCGTCGGTCGCCGGTGCCGCCTCGCCGTCACAGCCGGTGTACCGGGACGAAGGCGGCAGGCAGGTGCTGGCCGGCTACACGATCGACCAGCGAACGGCCGTCTTCTACGACGTCACAGCTTTGCTGTTCCTGGTCGCGAGCTGTGTCGCGGTCTTCTGCACAGCGCTGACCGCGGGCCGGGCACGGGTATGGGACGCAGCCCTGTTCGCGCTCGCCCCCGGCCTGGTGCTGCATCTGTTGACCAACTGGGACATCGTCGCGGTCGCGTTCGCCGCCGGGGGGCTGCTGGCCTGGTCACGCCGCGTACCCACGCTTGCCGGCATCCTGTTCGGGCTCGGTGCGGCGACGAAGTTCTACCCGCTGCTGTTCCTCCTACCCGTCGCCGTGCTGGCCCTGCGCGCGGGCAGGGGCTGGGCCTTCGGTCGCGCCCTGGTGGCAACGGTCGTGACCGCCGCCGCCGTGTGGGCGCCATTGTGGCTGGTCGCCGGCTACTTTGCCGACGATCAACGCACCGGTGACAGCATCTGGACGACGTTCTGGGCCGGTGGTGACTGGCCTGCCCTGCTCGGCGGCCATTCCGGCGGTGCCACGAACGCGATGCTGCGCTTCGTCGATCTCAACTCACAGCGCGGTCCCGACTGGGACTCCCTGGCGTTCGCCACGACATGGCTGGCCGGTTCCTTCTCACCCCGAGCATTCGGACCCCTGCATCTGATCGTCATGCTGCTGGTCGGGCTCCTGCTGGCCGTGGCGGGTTTTACGGCCGCCTCGCTCCGGCCTGCGCGGCGGGTACCGATCGCGCTGGCCGGGCTTGTCGGGTGGCTGCTGGTCGCGGTCATGGTCCCGGAGGTGCTCGGCGCAGTCCGGGACAACGGGATCTCCACCGGTACGCTCAACATCGTCTCGATGATCGTTCTTGGGATGCTTCTCCTGGGCGTCGCGGCGCTGGGATGGTTGGCTCCGCGGCGTCCGCGCCTGCCGGCACTGCTGTTCCTCACCGTCGTCGCTTTCCTGGTGAGCAACAAGGTCTTCTCCCCGCAGTACACACTGTGGCTGGTACCGCTGGCGGCACTGGCCAGGCCGCGGTGGCCGGCGTTCCTCGCCTGGCAGGCCAGCGAGGCATACCTGCTGCTCACCCGGTTCCTGCACTTCGTCTACAACGACACCAACGGAGCGCACGGGATCGGCCGCGGCTGGTTCGTGGGTGCCGTCGCCATCCGCGATCTCATGCTGTGCGTGCTGGCCGGGCTGGTCGTCCGCGAGATCCTGCGGCCGGAACTGGACGTGGTCCGCATGACCGGAGCGGACGATCCGGCCGGCGGCGTTCTCGACGGAGTTCCGGACCGCCGCAGCCGCCGCAGGGCAGGCGTCCCTGCGGACGCCGGCCAGGAGGTCCATCAGGACGCACGTCAGGTGTTTCCCCGCCGCTCGGTAGCCGGCGGGGAACAGCGGGGTGGAGCGGCCATGGCCGGGGCCAGCCCGTGACACCGGCCTCGGATGGCCCCGCAATGCCTTCGGAACCCGGGCTGCCGGCAGCACGACAAAAACATAATCATGCTGCTTTTGGCCCTCTGGCGGATCCCTTCCGCAGCGCTGGACCTGGTGGACCAGATTCCACCGGGCCAGATTCCACCGGGCCGGACGCCACCGGACCGGATGCCGCTGCACTGGACGCCACCGCGGCGGCGCCGGGCACGAGAGCCCACGCGGGTGTGATCCGCACTCCGGTTCCGCGTCCGGGTACTGCCGGTGGCGTGGGTGTGCTCCGGTCATGGCGCAACCGCGTTCCGCAGGCTGTCCGGGCGACTCTGCCGGTGTGGATCGCCAGCCGGGTCGCGGTGGTCGTGCTCTCGCTGGCCGCGTCCCGGGCGCTTTCCGGCCGCCAGGTCGCGGACCTGCCGGATCTGAACACCCTGTGGGGCCGCTGGGACGTCGGACTGTTCACCAAGGTCGCGCGGTTCGGCTACGAGTCGCCGGAATACGCCGACCACACCGAGGTGGACTTCCCCGGATTCCCGATCGCGATGCGCCTTGCGCACCTGGTCGTCCCGGACTGGACCTTCGCTGGGATGGTGGTCTCGTTCGTGGCGGGTGCCGCTGCCGTGGCAGCCATCTGGCAGATGCAGATGGACGACTTCGCGACGGTGCGGACGCGCGCGGGTGTCAGGGACCGGACGGCTGTCACGGACCGGACAGATGCCCAGGGCCGGATGGCCGTCGCGGACCGGGATGGCGCGCAGGACGGACAGGACGCGCAGGACGAACAGGACGCGCGGGGCAGGCCTGACCGGCGTGGTGCGGACTTTGCGGTCATCGCCGTCGTGCTGTTCCCGTACGCGGTGTTCCTGTGCGCTGCATACTCCGAGGCGATCTTTCTCGGTTTCGCCACCACGTCCTGGCTTGCGGCGCGCAGGCAGCGCTGGTGGCTGGCGGGTCTGCTCGGCGCGGGCGCCGCATCCGCCCGGGTCACCGGTATCCCCTTCTGCCTGGCACTGGCGGTGCAGTACGTGTTCAGCCGGCGCCGTGCGGGGCTGCCGGTGTTCGCGCCGCCGGGACTCGCGCTCGCCCTGCCGCCGCTGCCCGTTCTCGCCTTCGTCACCTACCTGCGGGTTCGCACGGGTCGGTGGGACGCCTATGCGCAGGCCATGCGGGAAGGCTGGCACCGGCGGATCGACTGGCCGTGGGTGGGGTGGCGGACGACCTGGGATGCGGCCTTCGACGCGTCCCAGTCGTCGGCGTTCACCTGGTTCTGGCGTGGTGAGGTGGCCGCCGTCATCGTCGGAGTCGTGCTGACCGTGGTGCTCATCCGCTCGGCCCGCCTCGGGGAGGCTGCCTTCGTCGGCGGCGCCACGCTGTTGATGAGCTGCTCGAACTACTACGCCTCGGGAATCCGGACGATGCTGGTGGCATTTCCGATATACCTGCTGCTCGGACGCGTCGCGACACGCCGGCCGTGGGTGCGGCCGGTGTATGTCTGGCTCTCGGCTCCGGTGATGGCGGCCTTCGTCGTCGCCTTCACCCAGGGCCAGTGGGTCGACTGAGTGCCGGTGGGGGCTGACGAGGAGTCACGACGGGCAGGATGTGGAGCTGTGAGGAGTACCCCTGCCGCCGGCCGCGGGTTTGCGCTGCTCGTCGCCTCTGTCGGCCTGACCGCCGCCGTGGTCGTGCTCGTGGTCGCCGCGATCTGGCCGTCGCCTGACCGGCATGCGCACGGCCTGCTGGTGGTGATCTCGCTGACGCTCGTTCTCGGAGTGGCCAGCGGCGGTCTGCGAGTGGTCGCCGCCAGCCGTGGGCGCGAGGCGTCGGACGGCGGTGGGCGGGCAGACGTGGCCGAGCCCCGGCCGGGAGAGATCGGGCCGGACGGTATCGAGTAGTGTTTGCCAGGTTGCCGCTGGTCGGTCCGTGCGGGTTCGCCCCGCGTCCCGCCGCACGCGGCGCTGTCCCTCCTGCCACGGAACCCTCCGTGGCCGCCCGAGTCCACAGGAGGTGGGTTCACCCTTGCCACGGCACTATGAACTGATGGTGATCCTCGAGCCCGATCTCGAGGAGCGCACGGTGGCACCATCCCTTGACCAGTATCTGACCGTCGTCCGCTCCGGTGGCGGCGTCGTGGAGAAGGTCGACGTCTGGGGTCGCCGCCGGCTCGCCTACGAGATCCGCAAGAGTTTCGAGGGCATCTACGCCATCATCGACCTGCACGCCGAGCCCGATGTTGTCGCCGAGCTCGACCGCCA
>NZ_CAAAFR010000203.1:81015-108511 GCF_900634745.1 Protofrankia symbiont of Coriaria ruscifolia | reverse complement strand
CCGCAAGAGTTTCGAGGGCATCTACGCCATCATCGACCTGCACGCCGAGCCCGATGTTGTCGCCGAGCTCGACCGCCAACTCGTCCTCAACGAATCGGTGATCCGTACCAAGGTGATCCGGCTTCCCGAGAAGAAGCCCCGGCGTAGGGCCGCGGCCTGAAGGGAGCGGCCCCATGGCCGGTGAGACAGTCATCACGGTGGTCGGGAATCTGACGAACGACCCCGAGCTTCGCTTCACTCCCAACGGCGCGGCCGTTGCCAGCTTCACCATCGCCTCGACACCGCGAACCCTCGACCGTGCCACCAACGAGTGGAAGGACGGGGACGCGCTGTTCCTGCGGTGCTCCATCTGGCGGCAGGCTGCCGAGCATGTCGCCGAATCGCTGCAGAAGGGTGCCCGCGTCATCGTCCAGGGCCGGCTCAAGCAGCGGTCGTTCGAGACCCGTGAGGGCGAGAAGCGGACCGTGGTCGAGCTGGACGTCGACGAGATCGGTCCGTCGCTGAAGTACGCCACCGCCAAGGTCGTCAAGGCCGGTCGCGGCGGGAGCGGCGGCGGAGGCGGAGGCGGTTACGGAGGACCGTCCGGTGGCTATGGCGGGCCGCCCGCGTCCGGGGGTCCTGCCTCGGGTGGCGGCTACGGTCCCCCGGCCGGTGGCGGTTCGGGGTACGGCGGCGGGCCCGTCGACGACCCGTGGTCGGCATCGCCCGGCGGCTACTCCGAGGAGCCCCCGTTCTAGGGCTACAGGAACAGAACCCCTTCGGGTCGAGCCCACAGGCGTCGGGTCGAACCCATGACATAGGAGTGCACGATGGCCAAGGCGGCCGTGCGCAAGCCCAAGAAGAAGGTTTGCGTGTTCTGCAAGGACAAGACCGACTACATCGACTACAAGGACACCTCGCTGCTGCGGAAGTTCATCTCCGACCGCGGCAAGATCCGCGCTCGGCGGGTGACCGGTAACTGCAGCCAGCATCAGCGTGACATCGCGATCGCGGTGAAGAACAGCCGCGAGATGGCCCTGCTGCCCTACACCTCGACGGCTCGCTGAGGAGGGTGACGATGAAGCTCATCCTCACCCAGGAGGTACCCGGCCTCGGCAGCCCCGGTGACACGGTCGAGGTCGCCCCCGGCTACGGGCGCAACTACCTCATCCCCCGCCGGTACGCGATCGTGGCTACCCGGGGCGCCGAGAAGCAGATCGAACAGATCCGCCGGGCCCGGTCGGCCCGGCAGGTTCGCGATCTCGGGCACGCAAAGGAGATCGCCGGCCAGCTCTCGACCCTGTCCATCCGGCTGGTGAGCCGGGCGGGCAAGGAAGGCCGGCTCTTCGGTTCGGTGACGGCGGCGGACGTGGTGGCGGCTGTGACCGCTGCTGGTGGTCCGGACCTGGACCGCCGGCGGGTCGAACTGTCCACGCCGATCAAGTCACTCGGCTCCCACACCGTGTCGGTGCACCTGCACCCGGATGTCGTGGCGACCGTGAACCTGGAAGTCGTCTCCGCCTGACGATCACCTGAACGCGGCCGACCGTAACGGCGGCCGCGGAACCGCACGCTGATCGGGTGACCGCGATGTCACAGGGGCGAAGGCTGCGATCATGGTTCTTGTCGCGCGGCCGGAGCCCCCAAGAAAGCCAGCATCGGGCGAAGGCTGCACGATCATGACTGTTGTCGCGTGGCCGCAGCCCCCAGGAGGCATGGAGCCGGTAGACCGGCCGATGCCGATATCGCGGTCACCCGTTGTGCTTTCCGGGTAGCTAGATGCCGAGATCCCCTGGCCGTTCAGAGGCTTCGTGTGGGGTCTCGGCATGATTCGTCGTCGAATTTCTTCCATCCACAGGCGATGGGCGGTGATGACGGCCTTCCGGCGCTGATAGCAGCACAGCCGATATCTGCTCCGACTGGTTGTCCACAGCCTCGGTGGGCTTGTCCCAACGATTTCCCCAGGTTCTTCGGTGTTGTGCACAGAGTTATCCCCAGGATCTGTGGATAACTTTTTGGATGCCGGGCCCACGCGTCCGTACAGTCGACGCCGCCTGGTGGGTGCTCGATGAGACATCCGCTGGGGATTGACGAAGTCGCCACTGTCATCGAACATATGTTCGAAGAGGGTGTGGCGTGCGGGAAATGTGCGGGAAAGGGGCAGTCATGACGGGGCCGCGGCCATGACGCTGACCGATGTCGACCGCACTCGGGCTGCTTCCGGCGGACCGGTCGAGTTCGACCGCACCCCACCGCATGATCTGGCTGCCGAGCAGAGCGCGCTGGGCGGCATGTTGCTGTCGAAGGACGCGATCGCTGACGTCGTCGAGGTGCTCGCCGCGAGTGACTTCTACCGCCCCGCGCACGGCACGGTCTACGGCGTCATCGGCGACCTCTACGGTCGCGGTGAGCCGGCTGACGTGATCAGCGTCGCTGCCGAGCTCGGCCGGCGGGAACTGCTCGAGCGTGTCGGCGGGCCGGGGTACCTGCACACCCTCATCTCCAGCGTCCCGACCGCGGCGAACGCCGGCTACTACGCCCGCATCGTCGCGGAGAAGGCTGTTCTGCGCCGCCTTGCCGAGGCCGGCACGCGTATCGTCCAGCTCGCCTTCGGCCCCGCGCAGGATGTGGACGAGGTGGTCGACCGCGCGCAGGCTGCCGTCTACGAGGTCACCGAACGCCGCTCGAGCGAGGACTACGCGCCGCTCGGCGAGCTGCTCAATCCCGCGCTGGAGGAGATCGAGGCGATCGCGGGGCACGACGGCGCACTGACCGGCGTCCCCACCGGCTTCAACGATCTGGACGAGCTGACCAACGGCCTCCACGGCGGCCAGCTGTGGATCATTGCGGCCAGGCCTGCCGTCGGCAAGAGCACACTCGGATTAGACCTTGCTCGGTCCGCGTCGATCCGCAGCGGCATGACATCCGTGATCTTCTCGCTGGAGATGAGCCGGATGGAGATCACTATGCGGCTGCTGTCGGCGGAGGCGCGGGTGTCCCTGCAGAACATCCGCACCGGTCGGCTCACCGATGACGACTGGGCGCGCCTGGCCCGCCGGATGGGCGAGGTCGCCGACGCGCCCCTGTTCATCGACGACAGCCCGCACCTGACCATGATGGAGATCCGAGCGAAGGCCCGACGCCTCAAGCAGCGCAACAGTCTGCGGATGATCGTCCTCGACTACCTGCAGCTCATGTCGTCACCGAAGCGAACCGAGAGCCGTCAGCAGGAGGTCAGCGAGATATCGCGTTCGCTCAAGCTGCTCGCCAAGGAACTCGACGTCCCGGTGGTGGCGATCTCCCAGCTCAACCGTGCCTCGGAGCAGCGCGCGGACAAGCGTCCGCAGATTTCCGACCTCCGCGAGTCGGGATCGCTCGAGCAGGATGCGGACGCTGTGATCCTGCTGTACCGGGAGGATGCCGTGGAGAAGGAGTCAGCCCGCGCCGGCGAGGCCGATCTGATCGTCGCAAAGCACCGTAACGGCCCGACAGGCACCGTCACCGTTGCTTTTCAGGGCCACTACTCCCGCTTCGTCGACATGGCCGGCTGACGCCGACCCAGCGGCGTTTCCGTCTGGTTCGGGTGTGGTATCGCACTGGTTTATCCTTTTTCCGGCATTCTCGCTACTCAATGATAAGGTGACTACCCCGTCGAATCGGGCCCCACGGCGAAGGCGCCAGGTCCCGTCTGCCAGTCGGTGTCATACGGAGGCGCAAGCAGTTGGCTGCCACGCGGGATGGTGAACAGTATCTATACCGGGACGTCGAGGTCGACGCGTAGCCGCTCGAGGGTCTCGGCACGCAATGTGTCATCGACCGTGTCGGTGCCTGGAGAGGTTGGTCGGATCGCGGCAAGCTCCCTGCTGACCCCTCCGGCATGATCAGTCAGGAGCGAGACCGCCGAATTGAGCACCTCGTCGTCAACTGCCACCCGTCTGACCTGGACCCGCTCGCGCTGGTGTGCCCCGTCAAGCCGCTGTGCCTCAATACTCATGGCCCCCATATGCTGAATTCGCGTCGAAGTGACACCGCTAAATAATATTTCTTCTACAAGAATCACATATCCGATGGACGATTTTGAGGTTGTCGTTGCGGATTGCGCTATCAACATGACGACAACCTCAAAATCGACAGTTTCGCCGACGCAGGCCTGGTAGCAGACCGCACCATATGCAACCCGGTGCTGTGGTTGCGGTCGCGGTGGATGTGGTTTGCGGGTGGGGTGGATGCGGTTGCGGGTGGGGGACGGTCCAGATCTTCCCACGGTTCGGGCACGGTGCGGTAGGCCCGGCCGGTCGGGCCGGTCCAGGTCACCACCCCGTCCGCGGCCCGCGTCACCGTCCACCCGCCCTCGTGTTTGGCGCGATGATGTCGCCGGCACGCCGCGATCAGGTTCCCTTCCACGGTCTCCCCACCCTCGGCGTAGGGGCGGACGTGGTCCAGATCGCAGAACCGCGCCGGTTTCCGGCAGCCCGGAAACCGACACGTGCGATCCTGGGCGTGGACGTAGCGGGCCAGCCCCGGCGCGGGAAACCGCCGCCGACCCACCTCCACCGGCTGGCCGGTGACCGGGTCGGTCAGGATCCGCCGCCACGTCGCCTGCGCGGCCAGCTGACGGGCGGTGGCGGCGGGGATCGGCCCATAGCCGACCAGCTCACCGGGGGCGTCAGCCGCCCCGGCCAGGGTGCGACAGGGACGAGCACCCCGACCTCCACGGACACGTCGGCACCACGGTCACGGCCGAGCAGCACATCGACAAGCACGTCCGCGCGGCGAGCGTCCATCCCCCGGGAATCCTCCGACGATGCGGCGGCGCGGGCCAACAGGTCGAGGCGCTGGTAGGCGGCCTGGGCATCAGCGGCGGGCAGCAACGCCCACAGCTCGGCCATCTCATCCTCCACCGGCCGGACCCGGACCTGCCGCTCCTGGTGGGCCCGGGCATGCCGGCGGACAGCCTCGTCGGGGTCGACGGCGAGGACGGCGCGGCGCAACGCCTGACGGAACAGGCTGTGGCTGGCCCGCCCACCCAGGGCCAGCACCTTCGCCTCCACGGCGGCGGCCTGGGCGGCGAACAGCCCCACCCCGACCGCAGCATCCGGCCCCGGCCGGCCCGGGGCCGGACCGTCCGCAGCCGGTAGGGCGTTCCGCAGGGCGGCGAAGCGAGCCTGCGCGCGGATGAGCAGCGCCTCCAGCCCGGCGATGTACCGGCGGACCGCTGCCATCACCATCAGACAACCGTCCGCGTCGCACTCCCCGAGCGTGTCAAGGGACACCGAGATTTCCCCGCTGGCGGACCCACCGCCGGCCACCCCAACACCGGCCACGGCCGGAGCAGCCGCCACACCGGCAGCGGTCGAAGCAGCCGCGGCGCTGTCACCACCGGTACCGTCCTCGGCGGTGCCAGCGCTGGTGGCGGGCGCGGGAGCGCTGCCAACGGGCCGCGCGGGTGGGAGGGTGCCGGTGGTCGGATCAGAGACGCCCACCTTGGATTCGAACATGTGTACGAGTCTAGTCGCCTATCCGGACATTTCCACCACCGACGGCGAGCCATTCTCCCCACCCCCGCACATGCGCGCTCCGGGGCGCGCAACCGGGTATCTATGGGTGATTCCCCATGGTCGCCACTCCGCTGCGCAGGCTGGGTAATTTCCTGTAGTCGCCGTACATGCGTCTGGCCTGGCCGCGTCTGCTCCAGAAGGTTATGCAAAATTCTCCGATAAAGATTTTTAGCAGCACCCTGGCCTGCGACGATGCATGATATAGATCATCTGTGCTGGGAGTTCTGAATAGACCTCCAGGCGCTGGCCTACAGCCGAGGGGTGAATGCCTTGGTCATGGCCCCACCGAGGGTCATGGCCCCACCGAGCTCGCCGCGCCACGGTTTCCTGCAACCGCTGACCGGAACTTCCCACAGTCTCATCGGGTCGTTTTCACTGAGCTGCGGCGAGCTTGTCAGGGTTGGCGACCACGTACACGCCGACGATCTCATGACCGTCCGCTTCGACGAGGAGCGCATGCACGGACCTCGAAGTCTCCACGACCAGGGCGGGAGCGCCGTTGAGGTCGAGGTGCACGACCTTGAACGTCCCTCCCCGCCGGTAGATGCGGGCGAAGAAGTACGCAACCCTGGCCCGTCCGGCGATCGGTCTGCGCGCGGCGCGGACCCGGCCGCCGCCGTCGGTCCACGCGATGACGTCGGCGCGCAGCATGCTTTCCAGCCGCGGCAGGTCGCCGTCGCGGGCGGCGGCCACGAAGTCGGTGAGCAGGCGCCGGTGTTCGTCCCGGCTGGGGGCGAATCTAGGCCGGTCTACTTCCAACGTCTGCGCGGCCCGCCGGTGCAGTTGCCGACAGTCCTCCGGCGTGCGATCGACGATCGCGGCGATCTCGTCATACGGCAGCTCGAACGCCGTCCGCAGTACGTACACCGCGCGCTGCGGTGGCGTGAGCCGCTCCATGAGATGCAGCACGGCCAGCGACAGGTCGGAGGTGTCGACCGCGCTGAACGGAGACGGATCAGTTGCCACCGGTTCCGGCAGCCACTCGCCGACGTAGCCTTCGCGAAGCACGCGTCTCCTACGCAGATGATCGACAGCGAGCCGCGCCACCACCCTGGTCAGATACCGGCGCGGCTCGCTCACGCCCGCTTGGTCAACCCCGGACCAGCGCACATACGCCTCCTGCACGACGTCTTCAGCGTCGTGCCAGCTGCCCAGTAGCCGGTAGGCCAGGCCGTGCAGCATCGGCTGGTGGGCGACGAACTGGTCAGCGGGTTCCGCGGCGGACTGCTCGGCGAACGAGGTCATCCCACTGGCGGCCGCGTCCCCGTCGACACAGCGATCCGATTCCACACGTTGATCGTCGCAATAGCGAGGATCAGGTTCGCGACCTCCTCGTCCGACCAGTGCTTCACCACGCCGTCCCACACCTCATCGGCTACCCCATGCTCGCCCAGGCGGGTCACGGCGTCGGTCAGCGCCAGTGCGGCACGTTCGCGATCGTTGAAGAACGGCGCCTCACTCCAGGCTGCTACCGCGAACAGCCGGCGGCTGTCCTCCCCGGCCGCGAGGGCGTGACGGCTGTGCATGTCAATGCAGTACGCGCAGCTGTTGAGGATCGACGCCCGCAGCTTGACCAGTTCCAGGAGGGTGGGATCGACGGTCGACGTGACATGGTGCTGCAGCGCGGCGACCGCCTGGTACCCGGCCGGCGCCACCTTCGAAATCGAGATGCGTTCGCTCACACTCCCACGACGGAGCGGGCCGTTCTCGGCGTGACAATCTCAACTGTGATTCACAGCACATCATTCACCCGCGTGATGACCCGGCCGGCTCGGGGCACTACGAGTGCCGCTCTCGCTGACGCCGGCGTTGCCTCACGGATCCGCGGTGGGACCGGGCGAATCCCGGCTGGTATGGCGAGTAGAAGCAGTGCTGTCGGCATTCCCCAATCCAGACGGCCATTACCATCGCTTTGACCTACTGACAACGTGACAGCTCCGTCGCCAGCGAGGCTACGGCCAGCGCACGCAGCCTTGTTGCGCTCTGCTCGGTCCTTGCGGTTTCGGTGGGGCGGCGGACGATCAGGCAACTGGGTGGAGTTGATTGTTGGTTGCCCGCCGCAGTGCAACGGCCCGGGTGGCCACGAACAGGCCCACGATGAAATAAGGGCGTCAGGGTGTTTTGTCGATGAGAACGCTCAATGCGTCGAGTACGCGCTGTAGACCGAACTGGTATGCGTGGTCGGCGTTGTGGGCACTCCCGTGTGCGGTCCCGGCCGCTGTACCGACGCGGGTGGCGAGTGGATATTTTTTTTCGTCCATGACCCGGCTGAGTAACGGGCCGGCTGCTGCCCACCACTGCTCGTCGTTCATGCCGCTTTCTCGCTGTATGTCGCGCACTGACGTCTCGGCACGAGCACAGGCCTGGACGAAGGTGAGCAGATAGGTCAGGCAGTCGTCCATCTCGATGTCGGTCAGGCCGAGGTTGTCGAGAGCGGACAGCTCATGCTCGTACTTGGCCATCTGTCCGGGACCGAGGGGCGGTCGAATCGTGGACACCGTGTTCGCCCATGGATGTGCGCGGTACATGGCCCGGTTTTCGTCGGCGACGGCGATGAGTCGCTTCTGCCACGGCTGTCCGGCCGTGGCGCTTCGGGGCATGGCGGCGTAGGCCGCGTCGAGCATCAGGTCGAGCAGTTCGGCCTTGCCGGGAACGTACGTGTACAAAGTCATGGCAGCTACGTCGAGCTTTCGGGCCAGCTGCCGCATCGTGACCGCATCGAGGCCGTCCTTGTCGGCTATCTCGATGGCAGCGGCCACGACAGCGTCGAGGCTCAGGCCGCGGCTTGGGCCCCGACGGGGCACGACGGTGTGGTCACGCCAGAGCAGGGCAAGAGTTCGGGCTGGATCGCCGGCGCTGCTGCGTGCGCTGCTCATGTGAACATTATGCGTCTCGTATGCCGTATACAGTACGGTGTACGGTGTACGGTGTTGATCGTACTGATCCAGGAGCAAATATGAAGATCACTTCGTCTGCGGTGTCGCTGAACGTCGAGGACGTGGACGCGTCCGCCGCGTTCCTCGTCGAGCACTTCGGCTTCCGTCAGGAGATGGCAACCGACGGATTCGCCTCGCTCACGCGTGACGACGCCGGCATGAACGTCGTCTTCCTTCGCTGTGGGCTGCCGACGTTGCCGGACGACCAGCGCGACAACCATGCAACCGGCCTGATACTCGCGTTCGTCGTCGACGACCTTGAGGGTGAACTGGCCCGGCTACAGGCCGAGGGCGTGGCCATCACCATGCCTCTCACCGCTGAGGAGTGGGGCGAACGGGCATTCCAGGTCCGCGACCCGAACGGCATCATCGTCCAGCTCGTCGACTGGAATGGCGCTATCACGGAGTGACCGGTGCTCCAATGACTATGGAACGTATGTGATCGGGTTGCGCGGTCAGCGTTGCTCGGACACGATTTGCTCGATGTAGGCTCGGCGATGGCGCTCGAGAATCGGGTCGATCTCCGTGGTCGCCTTGCTCTCGAACTCGGCGAAGATCCGAAGTAGGATCTGGACGGTTCCGGGGCTCTTGTGCGACACCACGGACAGCATCGTCTCGGTCAGCGCGCGGCTTTCGTCGAATATTTCTATGCTGCTGGATGGTGGCACCACGAGCTCGGTCCCACTGGGAACTAAGGCGATGGTGATGTTCGGTCGGTTGGTTGCGAGTTCCCTGATGCGGTCAATTTGGGCGATCATGGCAGCGGGCGCCGCCACCGGATAGCCGAGCACCGACTCCAACAGCACGAAATAGAAGGTCCGCTTTTCGTCGTACAGAATCTTCTGCCGTTCCATCCGCAGGGCGACCGCACCCGCGCCGTCGGCAAGGTAGTCAATGTCGAACAGCTCGCAGAAACGCAGGATGATTGCCTGTGCGTATTCACTCGTCTGCAGCAGGCCAGGCACGAGGGTCGGCTGGAAGAAGCGGACAACCTGTGCGGCAGCCTCATGCTCGAGGTACTCGGGCTGGAAACGGCCGATGTAAGGGCTGGGGTCGATGACGGGCCCGGTGCCGGGCCCGAGGCGCTCGGCGGCCTGCCGGTACTGCAGAACCACATTCTCCGGCTCGTCGAGCGCACGCACGATGGCTTCGACGTCGTCGGGGCTGGGTGTGACCGAGCCTGTCTCTATCCGTGAAATCTTGGACTGGCTCATCCCCGTCCGACCCGCGAGCTCCTGGCCGCTGAGCCGATGCCGGTGCCGCAGACCCGCGAGTTCGGCCCCCAGTTGTGTTCCTGCTACTCGGGCTGACGCGTCGTCCGGGAGGTTCTTCATGTCGCACCCTTCCGAGTCGGTCTGCAGGCCCGGGAGGCCTATGTCCCTGAGTTGCCGGGATGACGGCGGTGCGGTGACGGATGACGTTCGCACCGCCGCAGCGGCTGTGTCGCCGGTCCGCTCGGGCCGCAACCGGTCAGGGCTGCAGCGCCTGGGCGGCCTGGCGGAGGAGCGCCGCCGGGATGCGGACCATGGATTCGCCGTCCGGCACCGCGTGAACGGAGTCGACCACGTATCCCTGCACCAGGACGGTATCGGGGTCGTCCTGGTAGACGGTCGGACAACTGCCCGAATAGTCGCAAGATGTAGCGAGAACGATACCTGGTGTGTTGGTACTCACGGCGGCTCCTGGTCGGGTGATGAATATGGCGAGACGACTCGGTATCCAGCGGGCCAAAGCTTTCATGATCATGTTTTTCGCGCCCAGGGCCCGGGAATCGATCTGAGAGGTCCGGGAACCCAGGCTGCTGGGTCCCCTGGGCCACTGGCGGGTCGTCTATGCTCGTCGAGCTGTCGGCTATGCGGGTGAGCTGGCCGACCGGAGTATCGAACGGATGGCTTGCCCCTTGTGGAGGCTGACCAGTATTTAACCAGGCCACTGGCACCACCGCTGTACTGGCATGGGTTTGGGGCGGCCCCGGGGCAGGCCGGGCAATCAAGGTCGACAGCATGTCCGTCCCAGTGGGTTGATTGACAGATTCTGAATTATTCGATCTTTGTCGAATAGTTCTTGCGCTACCACAGCTTGTTATGCATAGTGGAGTCATCTCGCCGCAGCGAGGCGGCCCCTCCTTCTCAAGGATGTGGCGCTATGAGGCAGAGCCCGCAAGCCGCGAGGTCGATGTCCTGGCCTGATCAGGCACGGGTCCACAGGTGCATCCGAGGGCCGCCGGCTGCTGAGCTACTTCTGCTGTGCGCATGGCGCAGGGGCGCTCCGGAGCACCCCAGTGAGCGGATTCACCTGATCATCGAGGTGGGCCGCTTTTCGTCATCTTTGGGTCCATCGGGGCCCTTGAGCACGCGAGAGAAACCATGGTCTCGCGTTCTTCGGCCGGGCTGGCGCGGACAGAGGCGGCGGTTGTGACGCCGGGCCTCCGCAGCCGCAGAAGACGGTTTCCGAAAGACGTGGAAAGGCAAAAATGATCATCTATTCAGAAAGAACGACCAGGTCGGGCAGCTTGCCTGACGCGGTCGGCGGGAGGGTGTTGGCGCACCCTCCCGCCGAGCCGACCCAGCTTGACCCGCACCCCGGTTTGCCCCGGTGGGAGAACGGACCGTCCTCGACAATAGTCCTTCTCCCGCATCCACTGTTCCAGGCAGGTAACTGCTTGGTATCCAGCTTCCCGATCCGCATTGCCGCCCCGCACCGGCGGCGGGAGGCGTGATGACGACCCCGATGTTTGTCGCGGTGGCGGCGCTGGCGGATGCCGACCAGCCGATCACGTTGCCGTCCGCCCACACGATAATTCTGCTCGGCTTGGTGCTCAGCGGGATCGCGCTCGTCAGTGGCAGGCTGATGTTCGCAGCCTTCCTCGCGATCGTGACAGTCGGCTTCGCGGGTCTTGCATCCATCGCCGCCGCGGTGTTCGGATCGGACGATGTCACGCAGAGCGTTTCAGTGAGTATCACCATGCTGGCGGGCCTGCGACTGCGCCGGGGCGCTGTGGCGGTGATCCCGCCGAGATGGAGGCACCGGTTCGGTCGGCGCCGGTTCCGCCGGCAGCGACCGGATTCGGTGCCGGACGGACAGACTCCCTGCTGTGCCGAGGAGAAGCCGAGGAGAAACAGCAGATTCTGAAAAAGCAGGTCTGAACACAAAGCAATTCTCCTTCCTGCCCGGGGCCGGGAACGGCCCGGCCCCGGGCGGTCGGGCGCGCGCGGAGGAGAGCCAGACGCCCGGGAGCAGACCACGTTTCGGATCACGGACGGTCGGATGCGCACGTGAGGAGACGGTTCGGGAAGGGATCGATCAGCTCGCGAGGAGACGGGCGGGATCCGTCCGGGCCGCGGTTGGATCGCGCATGCCAGACTTGTGCCCATGACCGTTCCCGAGGACGGCACCCAGGGCTCGCCGGTGCTGGAAGTCGCCCGTTTCGACGTCGTGCCCGGCGAGGAGGAGAAGTTCGCCGACGCCTACCGTTCGGTCGTCACCGAGCTCGCCACCTGCCCCGGCTTCCGGTCGGCGCGGATGACCCGTGGGGTGGAGGCGCCGTCCCGGTTCATCCTGCTGGTCGAGTGGGAGAATCTTGACGCGCACCTGGTGAACTTCCGCGGGTCCGACCGGTTCACCCGCTGGCGCGCGGCGCTGGGCTCCTTCTTCGCGCAACCGCCGAGCGTGGAGCACGTGACCGACCTGTCGTGAGCACCTTTGCCCACTACTTCTTCTTCGCACCGGTGTTCGCGACCGTCTTCGGCTTCCTGGGCTGGATGGTCCCGGCGATACTGTTCCGCGAGGCTGTCACGCGCCGCCGGGTCGGTGTCCACACCCTTTTCCGGACGGGCTACGCGATCATCGCCGTCCTGAGCCTGTTCCTGTTCGCGATCGGGACGCGGACGAGTCAACGGGTCGAGCGGCCTGGCGGAGCCGTCGAGTACATGACCAGCCCTCGTGATCATGATGTGGCACCACTGCTGGGAACAGCCGCGTCCTTCGCGGTCGTGTGGCTGCTCCGGCGCCAGTGGCACCGGTGGCACCGGTGGCGGCGGAGCCGCGGCGGTCCGCGCGGCTTCGAATACGACGGGCGTTAGGCTTGGAGCGGACGGGTAGGGCGCGGCGGGCGGGTTGACGCTTGGCGCGAGTGTGCCCGGAGCCCGGCGTGGCCCACGGCCGCGCCGATCGATCGCCACGAGGATTGCCTGATGCCTGTTCTGCGTTCCCGTACCACCACCCATGGTCGCAACATGGCCGGCGCCCGCGCGCTGTGGCGCGCCACCGGCATGACCGACAACGACTTCGGCAAGCCGATCGTGGCGATCGCGAACAGTTTCACCGAGTTCGTGCCTGGTCATGTGCACCTGCGCGATCTTGGCCGGATCGTGTCGGACGCGGTCGCCGAGGCTGGCGGCGTGGGGCGGGAGTTCCACACGATCGCGGTCGACGACGGCATCGCCATGGGTCACGGCGGCATGCTCTACTCGCTGCCGTCCCGCGAGATCATCGCCGACAGCGTCGAGTACATGGTGAACGCGCACTGCGCGGACGCGCTCGTCTGCATCTCGAACTGCGACAAGATCACTCCTGGGATGCTGCTCGCGGCCCTGCGGCTGAACATCCCGACCGTGTTCGTCTCCGGCGGGGCGATGGAGTCCGGTCGGGCGGTCATCACCGAGGGTGTGGTCCGCTCGGGGCTGGACCTCATCTCCGCCATTGCCGCCTCCGTCGACACCACGGTCGGTGACGCCGAGCTGGACGCGGTCGAACGCTCCGCCTGCCCCACCTGCGGGTCCTGCTCCGGCATGTTCACCGCCAACTCGATGAACTGCCTGACCGAGGCGCTCGGGCTCGCGCTGCCCGGCAACGGTTCCACGCTCGCCACATCCGCAGCCCGGCGTGACCTGTTCGTCCGGGCCGGACGAACAGTGGTGGATCTTGCGAAGCGCTGGTACGACAAGGACGACGACGCGGTACTGCCGCGCTCGATCGCGAACCGTTCGGCCTTCCTCAACGCCTTCGCCGTGGACGTGGCCATGGGCGGTTCGACCAACACCGTGCTGCACCTGCTGGCCGCCGCGGTCGAGGCCGGGGTGGAGGTCACCCTCGACGACATCGACGAGATCTCCCGGACGGTGCCGTGCCTGTGCAAGGTGGCGCCGAGCTCGGAGTACCACATGGAGGACGTCCACCGCGCCGGTGGCATCCCGGCCATCCTCGGCGAGCTCGACCGGGCCGGTCTGCTGCGCCACGACGTCCACACGGTGCATGCCGCGAACCTGGAGGAGTTCCTCACCCACTGGGACGTCCGCCGGCCGCACCCGGCGCCGGAGGCGGTGGAACTCTTCCACGCCGCGCCGGGTGGCGTGCGCACGATCGAACCGTTCTCGTCCACGTCCCGGTGGGAGTCGCTGGACACCGACGCCGTCTCCGGCTGCATCCGCGACGTCGCGCATGCCTATTCCGCCGACGGCGGCCTCGCGGTGCTGCGCGGGTCGCTCGCGCCGGACGGCGCTGTGCTCAAGACCGCCGGGGTGGAAGCCGGCCGGCTGACCTTCCGCGGCCCCGCGCTGGTGCTGGAAAGCCAGGAGGAGGCGGTGGAGGCGATCCTGTCGAAGCGGGTCACCCCCGGTGACGTGCTGGTCATCCGCTATGAGGGTCCGCGTGGCGGTCCCGGGATGCAGGAGATGCTGTACCCGACGACGTTCCTCAAAGCCCGCGGTCTTGGCCCGCGGTGCGCGTTGGTCACCGACGGCCGGTTCTCCGGTGGGTCGGCGGGGCTGTCCATCGGCCATGTGTCCCCCGAGGCCGCGCACGGCGGCGCGATCGCGCTCGTCCGCGACGGTGACATCATCGAGATCGACATCCCGTCCCGCAGGCTGGATCTGCTGGTGGACGCCGAGGAACTCGCCGTGCGGCGGGCCGAGCTGGAGACCTCCGGTGGCTACCGGCCGAAGGAGCGCCGGCGTCCGGTATCGGCCGCATTGCGGGCCTATGCGGCGATGGCGACCTCGGCGTCCACCGGTGCCGCCCGTGACGTGTCCCTGGCCGGCGGCTGACCGGCCGGCCCGCTCGCCTGGAGAGCCCCCTGGGCCTGGGCCCGCCCGTCCGCCTGCCTCTCTGGCCTGCCTACCCGGCGCGGAGGACCTTCCCTGAGGGATCAGGCGGGGACGGACAGGGAGAGCCCGAAGTCGCCGGCGGGATCGGTCCACCAGCGGACCATGGCCAGGTCCGCGGCGGCGAACTCGGCGGCCAGGCTGTCCCTGGTGAACTTGGCACTGATCTCGGTGCGCATCTGCTCGTTCTCGGCGAAGAGCACTGACAGGCCCAGGGCGCCGATGCGGACCTGCTGGTCGCGGACGGAGCGCAGGCGCATCTCGATCCAGGAGTTCTCGGCGTCCCACCGGGCCACGTGGGCGAACCCCCGCAGGTCGAAGTCGGCGTCGAGTTCGTGATTGATGACCGACAGGACGTTGCGGTTGAACGCGGCCGTGACGCCGGCGCTGTCGTCGTAGGCGGCTACCAGCCTGCCCGGATCCTTGACCAGGTCACAGCCCAGCAGCAGCATGTCGCCGTCTTTCAGCCGGGTGCGCATGCCGGCCAGGAATGCATGCCGTGCCTCGGGCACGAGATTGCCGATCGTTCCACCGAGAAACACGATCAGGCGGCGGTTGGCGTCGGGCAGCAGGTCGAGGTGGCGCTCGAAGTCACCGACGATCGCGTGCACGCTCACCGCCGGATATTCGTGCCGGATTGCGGTTGCGGCACGTGAAAGCACGGACTCGTCCACGTCGAACGGGACGAATCTGCGCAGGTGGCCGCTGCGGTGCAGCGCGTCGAGCAGCAGGCGGGTCTTGGCCGAGGTTCCGGAACCGAGCTCGACGAGGGTGTCCGCCCGCGACATCACGGCGATCTCGTGGACGCGGCTGGCCAGGATTGTCCGTTCGGCTCGGGTGGGATAGTACTCGGGCAGCCGGGTGATGGCGTCGAAGAGCATGCTCCCGTT
The DNA here is from genome assembly GCF_900634745.1 of Protofrankia symbiont of Coriaria ruscifolia. Lineage (NCBI taxonomy): Bacteria > Bacillati > Actinomycetota > Actinomycetes > Frankiales > Frankiaceae > Protofrankia > Protofrankia symbiont of Coriaria ruscifolia. Next base: position 93,047 of record NZ_CAAAFR010000203.1, on the reverse strand, counting down.
GGCGTCGTAGAACCACTTGGGCGGTAGTTCCTTCGGATTCGATGCGAGCCCGGCACCGACGTCCCTGGTCAATGCCGTGGTCCGGTCGGATGCGGTGAGATGCCGATCGAAGACGATTCTCGGGTCGAGATCGCCCCTGGTGGAACCGACGCCGGTGAGATCGGCACTGGACGCTGTCATGGGCTGCAACCTCCGGGAGCTTTTATGCAACCGAGAGTAACTGAATTCTAGATCAAACTACTAATGATTACATTGCGTGTGTCGGCTACGAGCAATCTACGATCATCGAGGTCAATCCATCCATCTCCGTCATCGCTGGGCTCGCTGGCCACCTCGACCCCGACGTCCTCGCCGGCAACGGATACTCGGTACGACAGGGTTTCACCCCAGGTTGTTGCTACTATTTGCGATCCGTTGGTTACCAAAAGGTTGAGACGGGCCGCGCCGTCCCTGCTGCCCGCCGCGACGACGACGTCCGCGACAGCGTCGGCAAGGTGCGTGCCCGCGGCCAGCCGCTGCCACACCACGGCGGCCAGCAGCGCCGAGTCGCAGCGTGAGTCGGGCACCGGCGTTCCCCTCACTCCCCTGAGCATGCGCATCGGCACTGTGAGGTCCACCCGTCCGTTATGGCTGAGCAGATGCCGGCCGTCGGTGTACGGAGCGGTCGACGTCTCCTCGACAGGCATGCCGACGGTGGCGTTGCGGACCGCGGCCAGCACGCAACCTGAGCTGATCACGCCCGCAAGGGAGGCGAACGAGGCGTCGGTCCAGATGGGAACCGCGCGACGGTAGCGGGCCGGCTCCCTCCGGATCTCGGGGACGTACCACCCGGCCCCGAAGCCGTCGGCGTTGATTCTGCCGTGCAGCATCCGCCGCGGTTCCCACGCCTGGCGCAGCAGGCTGTGCGGAGGATCATGCAGGAGTGACGTCAGCGTCCGTGGTGTCCCGAGCCATGCCGTATGGCGACACAACCGAAATCATCCCTCCTTCTCGGTAGTGGACGCGAAAGGAGCACGATAGCGCCACCTTCGCCCCCGTTGGCCCGCTGTGTTTCTCCCCCGTCGCGGTTTCCCGGGTTTCTCAGGCGTCGCGCGCGAGCCGGAAACCGGCGAAGATCTGACGACGGATCGCATGGTCCCAGTTGCGAAAGGTCGCCCGGACGGCGCTGTGATGCGTGGCCCAGGAGCCACCGCGCAGCACCTTGAACCCGGTGAACCCGGCTGTCTCGGCGGACCCGGCGCTCTCGGCGGACGACGTGCGGCCGGGTGCCGGGGCCGGATCGCTCGACACCCCACTCGCAGCGCCGGTCACGCGTGAGAAGAACACCTCGCTGTACTCGCGGTAGGGAAACGACTTGAAACCCGGATAACCCATGAAATCCCCGGCCGTCCACTCCCACACGTCACCGATCATCTGTTCCACGCCGTAAGCGCTCGCACCGGCTGGATACGCCCCCAGCGGCGCGGGGCGAGAAGCTGCCTGGCCCAGGTTGGCCCGCGCCGGCGTCGGTTCACTGTCCCCCCAGGGAAAACGTCGCGAACTCCCGGTGACGGGATCGTGCGCGCACGCCTTCTCCCACTCGGCTTCGGTGGGCAGCCGCCGGCCCGCCCAGCGCGCATGCGCCTGCGCCTCGTACCAGCAGACATGCTGCACGGGTTCGTCCATCGGGACCGGTTCGTCCCGACCGAACCGCCGGCGTATCCAGGTGCTGCCGTCGCGACGCCAGAACTGCGGGGCGGTGAGGTCCGCCCGGCACCGCCATGCCCAACCGGAGGCCGACCACAGGCGTTCGTCGTGATAACCGCCGGCCTCGATGAACGCCGCATGCGCGGCGTTGGAGACGGGCAGCGTGTCGATGAAGAACGCCGGTACGTACACCCGGTGGGCGGGACGTTCGTTGTCGTACGCCCATGCCGTACCGGCCGTGTCGCCGCTGGTGCCCATCGTGAACTCGCCGGCCGGTATCAGGATCTCCGCCGCCGGTACCGGCCGTCCGGGTGGCAGCACAGCACGGTCACCGATGATCGGGGAACCCGTCCGGAGCTGGTGGGTGGCCAGCATCGTCTCGTCGTGCTGGTGCTCGTGCTGGATCACCAGCCCGTAGACGAACCCGCCGGCCAGCAGCGCCGCGCGTGACCGCGGGCCGGGAGCGCCGACCATGTCGGTCATCCGTGGGGACGGCCCGCTGTCGCTGACCAGCTGGGTGGACAGCGACAGCAGTGTGTCCGGGTCAAGCCGCTCCAGGACGTCCAGGACACGGCCACGCACCTCGCTGACGTAGGACCGGGCCTGTGCCGGGCCGAGCAGCGGCAGGGCCGGTCGGTCCGCCCGGGGATGGCGGAACGCGTCGTAGAGGTCGCCGATGTCCGGGCGCAGCGGTTGTCTGCCCGCTACCGCCCACAGCAACCACGACTCCTCATAGTTGCCGATGTGGGCAAGGTCCCAGACCAGCGGTGACATCAGTGGCGAGTGCTGGCACCAGAGGTCGGTGTCGTCGAGGTCGGTGTAGGCGAGGCTGCGCGCCCGGCTGTCCGCGAGTGCCCGGACGATCTCATCGGTGGTCAGTTGTGTGGTCATCGTGCTGTCACCCATGGCCGGGTGGTCGGATACTCGCGGCCGGCGTTGGTTCCAGCGTCGGCCCTGGCGTTGATCTCGGTGTTGGTGCCGGTGCTGGCCTCGACGTTGATCTCGGCGTTGATCTCGGCGTTGATCTCGGCGTGGAGCAGACCCTGCGGCCCGCCGGCCGGCAGCCGGTCGGCGAGATCATCAGCGGGGCAGCGACCCGGCTCGACATAGGTCTCGATGTAGGTGTTGACAGCGGCGAGCAGGCCGCTGCCGGCTCCCAGCCGGCCCAGCGCGTCGCGGGCCGCGTCTGCGCAACGCCGCGCCGCCTGGCGCAGCGCGCTGTCGCGTAGCCCCAGCGCGGCCGCGGTCACCCACCGACCGGCCACGGGCACGCAGGCGTCGGCCGCTGTGTCCGCGGCCTGAGGGTCGTCCAGCAGGGCGGTGGTCACCGCGACCACCACCGGCCAGTTGCCGGCCGGTGCCGCGTCGAGGTAGCGCAGCTCCAGCCAGCCGCGCGGGCGCACCGGCGGGAACACGGTGGTCGAGTGGTATCGCAGGTCCGCGATTGTCGGTGGCCGCGCCACCGGGCCGTCACCGGCCACCCAGTCGGCGAACGTCGACCTGCCACCGGCGAGCCGGAAGTCACCGCCGGGGAGCCGCACCAGCATGACCCGGGCGGCCAGCAGGTAGTCCGCCCAGGCTGTCGCCGGATCCGGTTGGTGCGGGGTCGCGACCGGCCTGGTCCGGGTCGGGTCGATGTCGGCCCACAGCGCCTGCCGGGTGGAGCAGCATCCGGTCGCCGTCCCGTCCAGTACTGGGGACGCGGCGAACATGGCCACGAGCACCGGCCCCAGGGCATGGGCCAGGTCGAAGCGCCGTGTCCACTGCGCTGGAGTACCCGCGTCCAGGTTGACCTGGACGGATGCGGTCGAGCACATCATCGCCTCGCCCGCCCTCCCGCCGTTGGTCCGGAAGTACTGCTCCATGGCCGCGTAGCGGGGGGCGTGAAGCTGGCGTCGCGGTGGCCGCAGCGGATCGGTTCCCATCCCGACCAGGGCGAGTCCGGCGCCGGTGAGCACGGACCGGACCGCGGCGAGATCGGTGGCGGTCCGCGCCAGCGCGTCCGGCAGGGGCAGGGGCGGAGCGGACAGCTCGAGCTGGCCGCCGGGCTCGAAGGTGATCCGGGTTCCACCTGGCAGGACCAGCTCTTCCACCGGGCCCGGTGACGTGTCCGGTGATGCATCCCGCGGTGCCTGCTGCGGCGGGTTGCCGACGAGCACCGCCATCGTGCGGCTGGGGGGTACCGGACGCGACGGGCAGGTGACGTCGACGACGAACCATTCGGTCTCGATGCCGACGTCTCCGGCGGGCTGATCGGTCAGGCAGGTCAGGTGCGCGTAACGATGGACGTCGTCCGGTGAACGGATCTCGTCATCGGCACGGATCTCACCGTCGGCACGGATCTCGTCATCGGTACAACAGTGATCGGATGCTGGCATGCCTGCCTGTGTCCGTTTCATGAACCCTCCAGGTCCGGACCGGCCAGGGTTGCTGGCCGCGGGTCGGTGCGGGTCGATGTTGGTTGGTGCGGGTCGGTTGTGTGGATCCGCTTTCACTACGTCGTCGTGGCCTTCTCGGCCCTTCGACCAGACCCTCACAGCAGGGTGTTGCCCGGTAGTTACCGATATGCGAACGGTGTGGCGCATACGGAAGGGCCGTTGTCGGATTGTGCCCACCACCCGACCCCCCTCACACCGGAAAGTTCGGTCATCGTCCGGAGTTCGGTGGGGACGTGTGTTCAGCGTCGAGGCAGAGTGGAAGTATGTGTCATGTTGGACGGCTGTTGCGATTTTTATGGAATGGTGGCCGTCGCATAGTTGATTTGCTGTGGCGCTCGGTGACCGCATCGCGGCACACTCGGTGATGGTCAGTGTGCGACGCGCGTGGAACCGCACAGGGCTGAACGGGGCTGGACGGGGCTGTTCCGCACCGGTCGGCACATCGACGGCGTAGGTAACGGGTCTCGCGCCATGCAGGCCAGGTCGGCCGGAAGCGGTCGGCCGGAAATGGGTCGACCGGAAGGTGGTGACGACCGGGATGCCGGAAGGGCAGTGGCCTGGACGGTCGGCCATGGCGGAGTACCTGCGCCGCAGGGAGCTTTACGTAGCCGAACGTAAAGATCGTCTGACAAGGGCGGTTGTGACCGCGACCACGGCAGCCGCGGTGGCGGCGACCGTGGTCGGTGTCTCCGGTGCTGTGGTGGGCCTGCCCACGGTGGTAGCGGTGCAGACGGTCCTGGGCGTTGCCCTGGTCGTCCTCGCCCTCGCCGCGACGCGTTTCCTCCGGTCCCCGTCGGAGATCGAGTCATGGCGGGAGGACGCCGAGGCCGAGCGCCGCACGGCCCGTGCTCTTGACCGCCTTGTCCGTGCCGGCTACACGGTCCTGCACGACCGCGCTCTCGCGGACTCCGCCGGCAATGTCGATCATCTGGTGATCGGCCCGTCCGGGGCGTGGGTCGTCGAGACCGATGCTCACCGTGGGCCGCTGCGCCAGAACCGGGCTGGGCTGTGGGCCGGTAAGGTGCCGTTGCGCGCCATGCTCGGCCTGGTCACCTGGATGGGCGAGGAGGTCACCAACCATCTGGTCGCAGAGCTCCCGGATGGCTGGCAGCTGCAGGCCCAGCCGGTGGTCGCGTTCTCCCGTGCCGAACTGCCGCACGGGCTCGCCCTGCTCGACGGTGTCGTGCTGCTGCCGGCGGCTGGGGTCGCCGACTACATCCTCGCCGCCGGTGTCGTGTTGAAGCCCCTGGACGTCGCCATGCTGGTGGACGTCGGCGAACGGGCCTTCCCTCCGTATCCGGTGGACGAGCCGGCGCCGACCTGGCCGGCGATGTCCAGACTGCGGGGGATGCTGGGCCGCTGACGTCTGGTCCTTTGGTCCTTTAGCTGGCCCTTTGGCCATCCGGATCCCGGCGGTGTCGGGCACAGTGGTGGACGGGGCGTTGGTCGTCCGTCTCGATCCGCGGTGCCGGTTCACCAGGGCTTCCACCGGGCTTCCACCGGGTTTTGATCGGGCTTTGATCGGAAAGTGTCGATCCACCGGAGGTCGGGCAGAGCCCTGATATGGTCGGCGATCAGACAGGCTCTGCCGAAGGGGCCGGGGTGGGGCTCGCCTCCGTACCGACAGCAACAGGATGAGCATGCGCGCTCCGTGGAGATGTATGCCGCCGACCGTCGCAATATGATCAAATAGTCCGGTTCGGGCCGGACCGGACTACCGGTAGCCGCCTTCCCGGTCGGGAGGGGATACCGGAGCCATCTTGTTGCATCCGGGACGGAATACCGCGCGTCGATTACCGGCCGCTGTGGTGTTCACCCACCGTTATGTGTCCCGGGATGGCGAACGTACCCCGAACTAGTTCCGCGGTGGCCCGGTAGCCCGATGACCCGGCATCGGAGGAATGAGTGTCCGCCATCACCAAAATACCATTCCAGGAATAGCGGAAAATTAGGAATAGACACGCACGGCGGGCCCGTCGTAGCCTTCTCCCAGGCCAGTCACCCAGTATTGTGTGGACACAGGCGAAGGGTGTTGAAATGGGTAAGAGAATACTCGTCCTGGACGCCGACGGAGAACTTCTCGGCAAGTTTGCGGACACCTATACAGCACACCTGTGGAGCCACTTCAGGATTCTTGCACCAGGTTTCGACGGGCACGTCGAGGTGTTCGACCCGCATACCCGGACGTCTCTTGTGGTAGGCGCCGACGAATGCAGGAGCATCATCTGGGGAAGGGTCCAGAACACCGCGGTGTCCTGCGAGGAACGGGCTGAGCCGGACGAGCCACCCCTGCCGGAGCTGTCGGTTCGACAGCTGTCACGCCGATCCGTGACCCATGCCTGGCTGACCGCCGGGGCCTGACCGGAAGCGAACGCGAACCCCGACACAATCGGTGAACGGGGACGACCCGAACGGCGGTCCGAACAGGTAGTCCGAACGAGTTCCGAACACCCCTTGAGCCATGTTCCCAACTCCCCGGCCGCCGGCTGACGGTGTCCCGGCCGCCGGGTGAACCGACACCGATGGTGCCCGTTCCCCTGAGTACCTCAGGGAGGGGGGTCTCCGGGACGGCGCGGAGGAGGAATGATCGCGCCGCCAGAAGCCCTCTGGAGGGCTTTCCGGTGTCGGGCCGATACGGGAGCGGCGGCGTGGGTAGCGGTGGTACACGGCCACCGCCAGCCCTTGCCCGCGCCGCCGCTCCCGTCCTTTTTCCCTGCCGCCGCGAATAGGACCTGCGTCAGGATGGGCCTTCGTGACGATCGATCCATCCGTGCCGCCGCGGGCGCTGGCAGCCGCCCTGCCGCGATACAGGTTGGGGGCCGAACTTGGCCGCGGCGAGTTCGGTGTCGTCTACGGCCGAGGACCCACAGCTTGACCGGGCGGTCGCCGTCAAGCATCTGTCGAACCGGATCGCCGCCGACCCGCAGATGCGGTTCCGGTTCAACGAAGAAGGGCGCGCCCTGGTCCGGTTGAACCACCTGCACATCGTCACGGTTCACGAGTACGCGGACGAAGAGGTGACCGTCGACGCAGGCAGTACGCCGGAACGGGTCTGTGCCCTGGTGCTGGAGTATCTCCCCGGCGGGACACTCACACAGCGCTTCCGCCGGACCGGGCTCACCATGGAACAGTGGTTATGTCGAGCCGGCACGTCCCGGTTGTCGCGGCAGGTGTCTGCTGTGCCCTGCTCGGTACGGCCGCCGCCACGGCCGCGGCGGTTGCAAGCCGCTCACGAGCCGGAGCCGGAAGCTGACCCGAACTGCCGGTCGGACCCGGATCGGTGAGCAGGCGGGGTCTGGTTGAGCGGAGTCCCGGGCACGGCTGCGTGGCGCAGCGGCCATGCGCAAGCCCGCGCCGACTGCATGGCAACGTCACAGATGGTGCTCGATGGTAGGTTGGCTTACCATGTCGACCTTGGCAGCACAAAGTCGGTATGGACGTTGCGATCGCGGTCGTCAGAAGGTGGAGCTGCAATCCATGAAGCCAGATGTCCGGTTCTGAACACACCGGTTCTGAACTCGCCCGACGGTTGTTCGTCCCGGGGGAGCGATGGGGTTGGGAATATGTCGACCCCGGCGTGAATCCGCATCCCCACCGTGACCAGCCGCCAGTGTGGAACGAGCCGCCCCCGCCGGACACCAAAAAATACGAGGACGACCTCGAAAAACGTATACGTAGACTTCCTATAAATCTAATTATTCCTAGCTTTATTTTAATAATTGGTTTGATATATGGATACTTTGCTCGAGGTGAGATTTCTTGGGTTCTGACTGCTGTGGCATGGATTGGATTTCTTGTTTATCAGATCATTCGTCTTAAAAGAAAAATTAACAGAGAAAAGACTGAATGGCAAAGGTATCGTGACATCGAGTGGGAGAGGTATCAGTCCGTTACCGCGGGTTGGCGGGCGGCGGTGGAAAGTCACGAAGTCGCTGACCGTGCCCGGCGGGAGGCTGCGCTGCTGTTCCACCCACTCGCGCCTCGGCCGACCGCGGATCGGGTCGATGTCTTCGGAGGTACCCGTGACGGCTGGGCGAGCCTGCTGGCGACCATCGGCTCCTCGGCGCTGGCGTCCGGCGGCGGTATTCTCCTGCTCGACTTCAGCGAGCGTGGGATTGGTGGTGGTATTGCGCAGCTTGCGGTCGACGCCGAGTTTCCGGTCACAGTGAACGATCTTCCTGCCGATATCGGTGGCCTTGGGCTTCTGCACGGTGTCGACCCCGAGGATGCTGCCGAGCTCCTCGCGGACGTCGTTGACACGAGCCGCGGCGGGGGTGCTGATCCGACGCTTCGGGTGCTTGACGCCGAGATACTCGCGGCCGTTGCCACCCGGCTGGACGCACCGCTGACCTTCAGCCGGCTCGCTGCCGGCCTGCGTGTGCTGCAGGGACGCGATCAGAATGACGGCGCCGATCTCCTTTCGCCCGCGGAGAGGAGCGCCGTCGCCGGCCGGGCGGGTGCGTGGGGCGAAAGCGAAAGAACCCAGCATGAAATCCAGTACCTGCGGGCGTCCCTGGAGCGGTTGGCCGGTCGGGAGGAAACGGCGGCGACCGCCACACCACAGCCGTGGTGGCCGGTGCACGGGCTGCGGATCATAGCGACGTCGAGCCGCGACACCTCCACCGTCCGCAAGGAATTCGCTGACCGGGTGTTGTTCCAGATCGTCCTGCACCAGCTTCGCCGCCGCCGTGGCGATCCTTCTCCGGACGTCCTGGTAGTTGCCGGTGGGGACCGGATGGGGCTGCCCGCGTTGGAAGGCATGGCCCGGTATGCAGCCAACGCCGGAATTCGCCTTGTGAATCTTTTCGAACATCTCGGGGCGGGTACCGAACGCCTGATCGGTGCCGGTGACAGCGCCACGCTCATCATGCAGCTGGGGAACGCGAAGGAAGCCGAGGCCGCGGCCGAGTTCGTCGGCCGCGGACACAAGTTCGTGTTCTCCCAGATTACTCGGCAGGTCGGCAGCAGTCTCACCACGGGGACGTCCACCAGCGCGGGGGGGAGCGTTACCGTCTCCGAGACCGAAGGTAGAAGCGGTTCGCGCGGGAAGGGCGGAAAGTCGGGCGGCTGGAGCCGGTCGGTTTCGGTATCCCAGTCGGAGTTCTGGCAGAATACCGAGAGCCTGTCGGCCACCGATTCCCGTCAGGATGGCGCGGTCCTGCAACGTGTCTACGAGTTCAGCGTCGAGCCGACGCAGATCCAGCAGCTCCCGCCAACCGCTTTCGTTCTGGTCGATTCGTCGCTGGGCGATCGTCGGGCGGCACTTGGCGATTGCAATCCCGGAATCATCCTCCTGCCCAGAGTCGCGTCCACTGCTCGCCAGGCCATGCCGTCAGCGACACAACAACAAGAGGTAGCGCTCGAACAAGGGGCGCTGCTCGCGATCGAAGCGCCGGCCGTTTTGCCGAATCCGCAGACGGGTGATAGCGACGATCAGTTCAAGGCGATCGATCCGTCCCGGCCCTGGGACCCGGAGAACGGGTGACAGATCGCGCGGTCTTCGGCCGGCTAGATTTCTCGGGAAAGTGGGCCGTAGGGAAAGGTGTCCATCATCTCTTCGGGAGAAGCCCCGTCCTGGCCCGGGAGCGGGGTGTCGATGGCAAACCCGTCCGCATGGTGACCGACACTTGGATCATAGTTGGCGTAGTCGCCGTCGTCATCGGTGACATCGTGCTCGACCCGGTCCCGGTAGTCGTAGTCGTTCAGCACGTCGGGGTCGAGATCCTCCGGGACGAGGTTGACGTTGTCGACTTCGCCGTGCATCTTCGAGCCGTTGAGAACGACCGGGATCTCCAGGTCGCCGACGATGTGCTCGACGTAGAACGCGCGATTCCCGATGAGCCACAATGCGAAACCGGGGTCCAGCCGGGGCAGCATGTCCGAGGCGACGTCGGTCAGATCCAGCGCCCGCTGCGTGTCCGGGATCTGGTCGGATGCCTGTTTGTACAGGATGCGGATCGCAGTCTCGGCGAGCAGGCCTTTGGCCACCTCGACGGAGTCCGGGGAGGCCGAGAGCAGGTCGGAGATCCGGTGCGCGACGATCGCGTTCGCGCATCCCCACTGGCGGGCAAGTTTCTGCTGGGCGGACAGCCGCCGTACCAGACCCGCGAATCGCATCAGCCGCCAGCACTCGTCGTAGACGACGTAGCGCTGGACGCCGTCCTGGCGCATCAGCGCGGCTTCCATCCATGCCTGTGCGCACGTCATGATCAGTGCGATCATCTCGTCGGAGCCTTGGACCCGCTCGAGGTTGAGCACGGCGATCGGACGGTCGAAGTCCAGCGGGGAGGTGGTCGGGCCGTCGAAGAGCCCGCCGAGCGCGCCGTGGGTGAGCCGGCGCAGCGTCAGTGTCGCGTCTCGGGAGGAGTCCCGCAGTTCGGTCGCGGTCACCGGCAGCCCTGTGCAGTCGGCCTCCGACGGGTTCGTCATCGCGTCCAGGACGTGCGGCAGCAGCGGGGTCGCCTGCCGGTCGGTGGAGGCACCGGTGATCTGCCGGGTCACGACGTCGAGGGCAAGGTCGACGGCGGTGTGTTCGGACGGGGTGAGCGGCAGGCCCTTCGCGGTCTCGATCAGCGAGGACAGCAGCGCCGATCGGGCCCGTTTGACCTCCCGGGACCAGTCGCCGTCCGCCATGCCGGGCGGTCGCGGCGGGGCGTCCAGCGGATTGAGCCGGGTGGACAGCCCCGGGCCGATGTAGGTCGGCTCGCAGCCCAGCCGGCGTGCCAGTCGGGTGTACTCGCCTTTCGGGTCGCAGGGCACGGCCGCCTGGTAGCCGAACGCGGCTCCCCGCGAGATCAGTGTCTTGAGCAGGGACGACTTGCGTGAGCCGACTGAGCCGAAGACCGCGAAGTTGGGGTTCTCGATGACCTGCTGGCGGTAGAGCTCGAACACGTCGAAGACGAAGGAGTCGCCGGACCAGACGTGGCGTCCGATGTACATGCCGGGGGTGTCGAGCCCGGCGTCCACGACGAACGGGTAGATGCCGGCGATCTGCGCGGTCGTCTCCATGTGGGACGGCAGGCGGAGCCTGTGGAAGGTCCGGCCGGCGTGCGGGCCGACGAGCCGCGGCGGTTGCTCGCCGCGGCGCAGCGCCATGCGTGCCCGCCGGATCGCCGCCCGTTCGGCCTGGGCGGCGGCCCGTTCGCCGCGCTGCGCCTCACGTTCGGCCTGCTGCAGTTCCCTGAGCTCACGACGGGTCTCCCGGTCGCTTCCGGTCCCGCCTGAACGGTGCAGTGTCATGACACCCCCACGGCCAGCGGCAGCGCGGCAACACTGAACCCCTGGTCCTGTTCGCCGACGAGACGGACCATCTCCAGGCGGCTGCGGGACGCCAGCGTCTCCGCCTCGCCGCACGCCTCGGCCAGGCCGTCGAGGTCGTCCGCGGAGACCGTCACGAACCCGTGGAAGCGGAACGCGCCGAACCCGGCGATGAGCTCCTGCTCACGGCGTTCCACCTCAGATGCTTCGGCCATGTCACGTTGGGTTGTCACCTTGCCGACCTTGTCGCGCATCTGCTGTTCGCCCAGATGCGCCATCCGGCGGCGGTTGACCGCCTTCTCGGCCTTGCGGCCAGGCATCGGTTCGACGACGAGGGAGACCGTCCGCCGGCAGGTGGTTTCCATGAGCAGCGGGGCGAGGAACGCGGCCGGGGATGGCACCCGCGGCCAGCCGTTGATCCAGTAGGTGGTGTGGAACCCGGAATCGGTGCGGTAGTGGTCCCAGCTGGTGACTGTGCGCACCGGTCCGGCTATCGCCGGGTCGATGCCCGACGGCAGCCCCGTGAGGCCGCCGGCCCGGTCGGACGCCGCGCCACCGCGCGCGTCGATCATCTCGATGGAGTACGGGTCGTAGGTCATCCGGATCACCGCGGCCAGGGCGCGTGGTGGCAGCCAACCGACCGTGTTGATG
>NZ_CAAAFR010000203.1:70787-80934 GCF_900634745.1 Protofrankia symbiont of Coriaria ruscifolia | reverse complement strand
GGGCGCGTGGTGGCAGCCAACCGACCGTGTTGATGGACGCCCTGGCCAGCGCCGCCTCCATGGTGCGCAGCTCGCCGAGCAGGACCGTGCAGGCCGCGTGGTCACCACCACCGGCGCGTTGAACCGCACGCCGTACGTCGCGCGCGCGGAGCTGGAACGACAGAAAGGTCTCATGCCGCTGAGCGACCGGGCCGGCGGCGTCGATGACCTCCTGGTATGCCTCGGCCGCCCACGAGCCGTCATGGTGCCCCCGGACCCGCCAGTGCCGTTGTAGCTGGTCACCGGAGTCCGGCAGCGTGCGTTCCAGCCACTGGATGCGGGACAGCCGCCCGCCGCCGATGGTCAGCCCGGCGAGCAGCTCACCCCAGGCGTCCACCCTGGCCTGCTGGTCACCGGACTCCAGCAGCGCGAACTGGCTACCCTGCACCTGCAGGACCGCCGTGAACGTCCCTCGTCTGGCGTCCTTGACCACCGCCACGTAACGGCCGTTGCCAACCGGTACCGACAGCATCACCAGGGATGACAGAGGTCCGGGAAGCGCGGTCTTAGACAGATGGTCGGAGCTGTTGCCGGTTCTGAACAACGCCCCACGGAACACCGTCTCGCCCATCACCTTCTGCATCGTGAAACCGAAAAGGATCGGCACCCACTGATCGAGGTTACGGTCGTCGACGCGGACGAACGCGATGAACCCCAGCGCACCGGCCAGTGCGATCCACCCCGGGGCAAGTATGACCGGGGATCGCAGCGCCCCGAGGACGCACAGCATCACGCCGACCATCAGACCCAACTGGGGCCAGCGCATGCCGAGCAGGATGCCGCCGCGTTCCAGCGGTCCGAACCGGTAGGTGCGTTCGGCAACCACGCTCTGCTCAGCCTCCCCCGGTACGTGTGGGGTGGACGGGTGGCGTCAGTGAGGTTACCTTAGGTGACATTGATGGTGACGCCGCGGTGGACGGCACGGCTCGGGGAGCCGCGTGGGAGATACGCGCGGAGGTGCCGGTAGCGCTCGGCGCCGTGACCCGGTTGCCCGCGCCGGTTGCCGAGCGAGTCCGTGGCGCGGGCGAGCCGACGCCGACGCGTCCCGCAGATCCACCCGCGGAGCGGGCCGCGGCCTGCGCCAGCTGACCGCCGCCGGCCCGGCCTGCCCGGGCGAGGGGGGTACCGACCCGCGTTGCCGGGCTGACAGCGGACCCACGGCGGCCGCCCGCTCTGGCCATGGCGCCGGCGCCGACCGGAGCGAGGTCGCCGGTGAAGGGCCGGCCCGCGTCCACACCCGATCCGCTGCGCTGCCGGTTCTGCAGCCGTCCACCGATACCCCGGAAGGTCTCTCGCGACGACGAGCCGAGCAGCGCGCCGGCGCCATGGCCGAAACTCGCCGCGCCGCGCTTTCCCGCCGAGCTGATCGCCTGCATCAGTTGAACGTCGGCCATCCCGATCACGTGGAGAAGAGCGAGCGGCGAGAACACTGCAGCGGCCATGATTACAATGCCGCTGAGAATGGTCAGCGTCTGGTCCATGGCCGACCCGGTCGAGTCGCTGGCAACGCTTGCACCAAGGGTGAAGATCGCGTAAATGACGGGCTTGGCGAAGACGAGCGCGGCGAGGATCTCCACAGCCCGTTTCATCCAGTTGCGGGTCGACATCGCCGGCTGCCCGGCCAGGTACAGCGGGATGAACACCGCAACTACGATGATCGCTACTTTGCGGATGTAGAGGACGAGGAAGAGTGTGAACGAGAACAACGCCACGAGCAGCGACAGGACCATGTCAAGCGCGAAGTTGTCCTGTTGGGGGAGAGCCCGCAGTTGGGTGACCAGGCTTGCGCCCAGGGGCGCACCGTCGCCGAACGCTTCGGATATACCGTCGGCTGCGGAAAGCACCATCTGCAGCAGGGCCAGCACGACGAAGGAGCCGAAGATTGCGGTACCGGTGGACGCGAGCGCACGGCCCAGCAGATGCGCGTCCCCCCGGATTGCCCCGACGATGCAGGCGCACATGAACAGACCCGTGACGGCCAGGATCGCCACACCGAAGACAAGGTTGTAGTTCCTGACGACATAGTCCTGGTTCAGGTCGATCGCGGTCTTCTTCGCGGCGAAGTTGAACACGGACGCCGACAGATCCGCCGCCATGTTCGCGAACGCGGCACCCACCGATTTCAGGAATTTTCCAGTCCCATCAGAAGCAGCGCCTGTAAGTGGAGTGAATGGGTTAAAGCTGATTGCGAGTATATTACCGCTATCAACTCGGACACTCATGATTGCGGGCCTCCCACATAAGTGAACCGCTGGTACCCCTCGGCAGCTCTTTCTGTTATGGAAGGACCGCCTGGACCATCACTAGCATCTATGATTTTCCAGTCATCCTCAAGCCAGCGCACTGTACATATATCGGTTCCCCAGCGTACTTGGGGGAGTAGTTTCGCATCAGTATTATCGTAAGCCCCGAAGCTGGCTGAAGACCAGATAGAAACGGTGGCTGAATCGGGTGTTTTTTGTTGAACCTCGAACCCGAGGACGCGAGAGTTAAAGCTGATTTTTGGATCACTGATAGAACTTACACCGTAGCTGATAGAGTTGTTTTTATCAACTTCGATGATGCGGTTTGCGAGTTTATTTGCTACTGATATCTCAGATATTGAATTAAATATTGCATAGATGTGCGATGGTTCGCGATTGTATGCGGCAGAGTAAGCGGCGACGTAATTGCCGCAGGCGCTTATGGCGCCGGCTTCGGTGTGGGGGTAGCCGACGGGGATCCCGAACTCGTTGACGTGGGTCGGCATGCCTGGTATCTGTCGGGCCGCTTGCGTGGGAGGCGCGGTGGCCTCGCTCCCGGTCGGACTGGCCCTGGGTACCGCGGTGGGAGGCACGGCTTTCGGCGCCGCCGATGTCGGACGGATGTCTATACGTGGCGCAGGCTGCCCTTGGATGCCTGCCGAGTAAGAGGAGGGGATCATGTAGCGTCCAATGAGGATGCCGGCCGTCACAGTCACCGCTCCGGTTGCCACCAGGAGGCCGACGAGACGGCGCACGGGCCAGTCAGCCTGGTTGACCAACATCCCCTCCCTTGGTGACGACCTCGGACGCGGCTACTCGTGAGACGACAGCGGACCCATCATCCCAATATCAGCCGGTCGGCATCACGAGAACCGGTCAGAAGACCTATGGCGAAGTGCCTGGACGTGGTCCGCGGGATCGATCGTCTGGACGATGGCCGGCTTGTCCAACCCCTGCGGCTGCTCGACAGGGCCGGACGATGCGGTCGCTCCGGTGGCGAGGAAGAAGTTGACGACGGCGGCCGTGGCGCCGACGAGGAAGGCCAGCCCGAAGCCTGCGAGTACACCGCTCTTACCGATTGCCGAGGTGCGGTCGAGACCCATCCGCTCGCCGAGTGCCCAGGCGATTCCGCCGAGCAGCACGGACGCCACGGCAGCGATCACGGCGTATGCGGCGAGGCCGTTGACGAGATCCTTGAGGGCGTTGATCCCAGGGGCCTTGGAGTCGTCGGGCTTGACCTGTACCTGTGCCAGGACGACCGTCGCCTGCGCGGTTACAGTATGGACGATCATCGCTGTTCCCTTCTGTGCTCAGGCCGGCGCGTAGGTCGTCGGATCATACGCCCGGAATCAAACCGCGATCTTCGGAGGTGACGATGGCAGCGACGGTTGTGTCGTCACTCTCACCGCCCTCGAGATCTGCGTTGTCGCGATCACCACACGCGTCGACGATGGTTGCGGCCAGCCGGAGAAATGCCCGCCGGCTGCGCCACCGCAGCCGGGAGAAGGCGATCGGCGTGCGGCTGTCGGGCGCTGCGCCTGCGCTGTGCCGGCGACCTGTGCGGGTGTGCTCGGGTACTTCGTCGTCGAGCCGCACGTCGTAGGGGATGCGCACCATCGCGTCGACTCGCCGGGCCAGCTTGGCCGCGGCCGAGCGGGTCTGCGGCGACCACCGTCCGCGTCGGACCGACATCGCGACTACGATCACCACCGGTGGCGGGCCCGCGCGGCGGGCACGCAGGCTGGTTGTGTCACGCAGGGCGGCCGACGCTTCTGCCAGATCACCGGGGAGAGCCGGTACGACCAGCAGGATCACATCTGCGTCGCGGAGTGTGATCGAAGCGAACTGTGTGTCCCAGTCCAACGGGGTGTCGACGAGCACCAGCGGGTATGCCTGTTCCAGAGTGCGCAGGCCGGCGGCGAGTACCTGGGGGGTAGGTGGGCCTGGCATACCGGCTGCTACCAGAGGAGCCGGTTGCGTCCTGGTGTCGCTGAAGGGAACCGCAACGGCACCGCTGGGACCGGTCGCTCCCGGTCCGCCTGACGCGGCCTGCCCAGTGGGGTGGTAGGGGCCGGTGGGATGGTGGACGCCGGTGGGGCGGTAGGCAGGCAGGACGTCGAGGCCCCCGGCGGCCGCGACGGGCGTGGATGTCCCGCCGGCATCACCACTGATCAGCCAGCGAATCTCCCTGGCCGGTCGTGGTGTTCCGCCGCGGCGGGCACGGTAGGAGATCGAGTCCGTGACCAGGTCACTGAGCGTTGCTGACGGACGGACGCCGACACGTTCCGCGAGCGATGCGCTGAACCCGGCGTCCGTGTCAAGGTCACCGATGGTCTCCGTGCGTTCCAGGTCACCGGAGATGTCGAGGGCGACCACGGGTTCGGCGCGGATGTTGGCGAGGGTCATCCCGAGCATCGCCGTGACGGTGGTGCGTCCCGAGCCGCGGATCAGAGAGGTGACCGCGATCCGCCATGAGCCTTCCAGCGGCGCGGCGACCCGGTCGGCGAGGGACTCCCGGATGGGGATTTCCTCCCAGGGCTCCAGGTCGTTGACGTCGCGCCAGGGCTCCTGCCAGGGCCACAGTTCGCGGCTGCTGTGGGGCTCACGTACCGCCGGAAGCGGTGCCGACCGCCGGTTGGTCGCCGCCGGCTCGGGTTCACCCGGTGCCGACGGGAGCGCCGAACTCGAAGGCCCAGCAGAGGGCGACTCAAGCGGTGCGGCCGGCGCTTCGGCCTGCGGGGCGGTCGAGGTAGCTGCCGGCTGTGCCGATGGTTGGGCTGCCGGCTGGGCGGGCGCCGAGGGTTTTGCCGTCAGTGGCGGTACGACCGCCATGCGGGGAGCGTGCACGGACGGCCGACCCGAGGGTCGTGCCGCGGCTGTGGGACGGCTGCCTGACCCGGTGACGAACGGCCGTACGGCCGGTGCGTGGTCGCTGCCCGGTGCGGATTCCCCCGGACCCGCCTCCCGGGTAGTCGGACCCGATGCCTCGGCACCGTCCGTGGCCGGTGCGGTGCGCCCTCCAGGGACGCCGGAGTGGTGGACGGCTTTCGGCCGGCCGTCGCCGGCGCGTGTGCCGGCCGATCCCGTGGTGGGCGCGCCGGTCGGTTCCGTGGTGGGGGGGACTACCGGGGTTCGGGCATCCGCGGCCTGTGCGGCGCCCGGTCGGCCGGCGTCGGTCTGCTGCTCGTCGACTCCAGGACCGGCGTTCGCAGTATCGCCCGTGGTCACCGCGGGGTCACCCGCTGGCTGGGCTGGGAGGTTCCCGGCGGCACCGTCGGCTTCCGGCGTCGTGGGTGGTGGATCAAGAGTGTCGAGGGTGGCCGACGCGTTGACCGTGACCGGAGCCGGGACGGCAGGCTCTTCGGGGTCGCTGAGGGTGACCGCTGGGGGTGTGGCGGGGCTTCCGGCGTCCTGCAGCATGAACGCTTCGTCCTGGCGCGGGTCGTCACCACCGGCGGGAACGCTCTCGCTCGGAGCGCCGCGCAACCGGCGGCGCAGGCGCCTGGTGACGCGTCCGGTCTGTGTGTCCTCGCCCGTGCCGGCCATAGAAGTAGATCTTGGTATTGACGGACTGCCGCTGGTTGCGGTGCTGGGGGAGGCCGGGTCACGGGTCGTCGAATCCGGCCGTGGGCTCGGTGCGGGGATGCGTGTACCGATCAGTGAGACGGGACGTGCGTCACCGTCATCGCCGTAAGGCTCCTGCGACACATCGGTCACGCGCTGTCGACCTCCGTGATATTCTCCGACTGATTGGTGCCCATTACTGCTGCTTGCGGTTGCTTGGCTCGAACTTCGGACGGATCGATGTAACACGAGCAGTTCGAGTATGACAAGGCTCCTTTGGGGGTCGTCAGGGTGGCTTGGGTGGGTGTAACTTCCTGCGCCGGCGGTATGTGCTCGGAGAGGGAGGCCGTCGCGTGGCACAGGAGGGCGTCTCGGTGACGGCGTTCGCGGCAGGCAGGGATCCCGCAGACGATGACGTGCTGACGGTCGACGAGCTGGTCGTGTGGTTGCGGCTGTCGCAGAGCACGGTGCTCAGACTGCTGTCCGAACGGGAGATCCCGGCCCGCAAGGTCGGTCATCAGTGGCGGATCCGCCGCGGTCGGGTCAGGGACTGGCTGGATGGCAGGGAGTGATCCTTTCCGGCATGTCTGTCGGGCGGATGCCCACACGGGGTGCGTCCAGACTGTCCGTGCTGCTGGCAGCGGCACCGTTGCTGATATGTGGCGTGTCGGCCTGCTCGGCCGTGCGCGACGTCGTGGCGCGGGCGAGCACCGCCCCGTCCGCGACCGGACCGCCGCCGGCCGCGAGCCAACCGCCGGGCCCTCCGCTTGCCACCGCATCACCGCCGGCCTCCGCTCCGCTCGACACCCATGATCCCGGAAGTGTCGCGGGGGACTGCTTCGCTCGCTGGCAGTCCTACGACACACGGACCGACAGCGGGCCGGACGCCGGTCTGCTGCGCGCCCGCGCCTGCATGACCCCGGATTTCTTCGCCCAGCTCGGCGGGGACCGCCTGGCCGCCGCCACCGAGGGGCCGGCTCGGGCGTGGCTGGAGCTGCGGGCGCTGGGGAGCCGGTCCACCGTCGAGGTGCTCGCGACCTCCCCGCTGGGCGGTACCGACACCACTGCCACCGGTCGGGCCGTGCTGCTGCTGAACGTCCGGCGCACGACCGTGAGCGACCGCGTCGGCGACCGGGCCGAGACGGTGTCGAACCCCACGCTCACCCTGCTCCGCCAGACCGACGGCACCTGGCTGGTGGCCGGCGCGGATCTGGCGAACTCCTACGGCGACGCGCCGGGCCGCTAAGCCGTGGCCCCGGACATGGATCGCGCGCGCCGGCGCCGGCAACGGTGGATGCTCTGGGGTGGCCTGGGTCTGGTCGGTACCGCCGCCGCGTTCGTCTTCGGCGTCACGGCCATCGTCGTGATCATCGCTGGTCCGTTCATCGAGAACAACGGCTCCGACGAGCACCGGACGATCAGGAACTCCGACGGCATCCCGCCGGAGTACCTGCCGCTGATCGTCGAGGCGGCGAACAACGCCGGTTGCGCCGAAGTGTCCCCGGCGGTGCTGGCCGCCCAGCTTCACCAGGAGTCCGGTTTCAACCCGAACGCCCGGTCCGGTGTCGGCGCGATGGGCATTGCCCAGTTCATGCCCGAGACCTGGGCCATCCACGGCCACGGCGACGTGTGGAACCCGGCCGACGCCATCCCCGCCGCGGCCCGCTACGACTGCGCCGTGGCCGCGGCGACCGCGTCCGTTTCGGCGGACCCGCGGGAGAAGATGCTCGCGGCCTACAACGCCGGGCCGGGTGCGGTGCTTGCCTACGCCGGGGTTCCGCCGTACACGGAGACCCGCAACTACGTCCGGACCATCCTCGCCCAGGTACAGGTCTACGGCGACGCCATCGACGCCATCAACGGCGGCACGGTGTCCGCGTCCGCCGTGGCCCCGGTGCTGGAGTTCATGGAGAGTCAGATCGGCAAGCCCTACGTGTGGGGCGCGACCGGGCCGGACGCCTGGGACTGCTCCTCGCTGGTGCAGGCCGCGTACCGGCAGATCGGGGTGTCGCTTCCGCGGGTCACCGTCGACCAGATGCGGGCGGGTCCGCAGGTGTCCGCGGTGGATCCGCAGCCCGGTGACCTGCTGTTCATTCCCGGGGCCGACGGCACGCCCGCGGCGCCGGGCCACGTCGGGATGTATGTCGGGGACGGCCGGGTGATCGCCGCGAAGGGCGCCCGCTGGGGTGTGGTCGAGTCCGACCTGTCGGACTGGACGTCGATCGTGGCGGTCACCCGCCCGCTGGCCGCCACGTGACTGGCCGTTACGTGAGAGGTGGGCCCGTTCCGTCCGGGCGTGTCCGCGTGGGCGCCGCCGTCCGGGTATCCCGCATAACCCCGGCCGCCCCTCCGGGCATGATCGGAGGAATCCGCCGGCTTCGCGGCGGGAGCGGCGGACGGTGATCTGCGTGTCGCGACTCATGCGACGTCGGTGACGAAGCGGGACAGGCCCTCCGCGGCGTCCCCGAGCACGTTGACCGCCGAGCGGAGCACGTAAGCGGCATCACTTGGCGTGTTCGCCAGATAAAAGATCAGAAGGGCGAGCAGGGACAGGTGCGTCAGTTTCTTCACGGTCATGCCGGACCTCGCGGGAGACGGGGTGGACAGGCGCCGTCCACGCTCACCGGAGCCTCCCGCCGTCCACGGTGCTCCGACACGTTGATGACTCGTTTGCGTAATCGGATGGCTACTCTGGGCACCTTCTGTCCGGGAACCTGGGCACGTGGCTGCGTTGGCAGGCACGGTGCTGAACGTCGCCGTCATCGTTCGATGTCCTTAAGGATCATGACGTCCGCAAGCGACCAGGTGTGTCTGGGACGGTGCGAGATGAGGTTGGAATGAGGACGGTAAGGCGTGCGTCGGGAGTGCCTGACGGTGTCAGGAGTGCTTGAGGATGGTGGATATGATGCCGTCCCGCCCGACCCTGCGGACGACGCCGCCGTACTGGGCGATGTAAACCGCTCCGGTACCGTCGACGGCAATCCCGGTCGGCGCGTAGACCCGCGCCTCGCGCGCGTCACCTCCGTCACCGGCCTCGGTGGCGGTATGCGATCCGGCGAAGGTGCTGATCCGCCCGGTGGTCGTGTTCACCAGACGGACCACGTTGCCCGTGTAGTCGGCGATGTAGAGATCACCGTCGGGAGCCAGCGCGATCCCGGCGGGATCGCCGAGTGTCACCTCGGTCGCCGGGGAGCCGTCCCCGACGCTGCCGACCGGTGGTGGCGAGGCAGCGGCTGTCGACGCGGACGACGGTGCGCTTGCCACTGGTGGTGGTGTGCCCGCGAAGCGGGAGATGACACCCTTCGGACTGATCTTCCGGACCGTTTTCGCCTCCCGCTCGAGGACGTAGACGGTGCCGTCCCCGGCGATGACGATGTCCGTCGGGTTGGTCAGCAGGGCGTTGACGGCCGGACCGTTGTCACCCGAGGTTCCCTTGGCAGCGGTGCCCGAGTCTGTGACCGAGCCCGCGGCCGCAGAGCCCGCGACCGCAGCGATCCTGCCGGTTGCGATCGTGACCCGCCGCACTCGGGCGCCGTCGGAAACGAGGACGTCGCCGTTCCTGTCGACTGCGACTCCGCGTGGATACGACAGTTCCGCGGCGGTCGCGGTCCCGTTGTTTCCCGTGAATCCATCCACGTCCGGGCCGCTGCCGGCCACCAGGGCGATCGCGCCGTCTTTTGCGATCTTGAAGATCTGGCCGTCGGAGGTGCCGGTGGCGACGTAGATCCCACCGGCCTTGTCGACCGCCACGGCGACCGGCGAGTCCAGTACCTTCCTGCGGGCATCGGTGTCGGCCGTGGGCTGCGGGGACGCCCCCGGCGTCACCGTTGACGACGGCTTGCGTGCGCCGGCCAGCCACTGGACGGCTCCGGCCTGGCTGAGGGCCAGTACGCGACCGGCACTGCCGTCCGACACGACGATGGTCCCGTCGGGGCCGATGGCGAGGCCGTTCACCTGTGCAAGATCGAGTTTGAGGGCGGGGCCGCTGTATGCGGCCCGGCCGGGTTGCGGGTCGGAACCGGTGCGTGCACGCGTGAACCCGACGGCGACGGCAACCAGTGTGATCACAAGGACACCGGCCCCGATCCGGTTACGCCGCTTCCCGAACACGGCGACCGCACCGCGCACCCCGGAGCCGCGCACCCCGGAGTACTTTCGGCCCGGCTCCCGGCTGCCCGCCAACGTGTCGTTCGGGAGCTCACCAGGCGGTGGATCCGTTGCCGCAGCCGGTGAGGCGTCCGGTGGTCTGACCCGCCGTGTCGTGGCGGTACCCGTGTCCACGCCGGATGCCGACCACCACG
>NZ_CAAAFR010000203.1:39809-70271 GCF_900634745.1 Protofrankia symbiont of Coriaria ruscifolia | reverse complement strand
GTCGTGGCGGTACCCGTGTCCACGCCGGATGCCGACCACCACGGCGGGGTTGCCGTTGCCCCCGCTGGGCGCGGGTATACCGGGGATCGGGTCGCGACCGCCGCGTTGCCCCGCGCCGCTTCGGTGACGGCCTCCGGCAGGCTCGTGGGCACCTCGCTGGCGGTGAGCCAGCCGGGACCGTAGGCGCCGGCCGCGGCCAGCGCCAGATCGATGGCGAACTCCTGGGCGGAGGCGTGCCGCGCGGGTGGGTTCTTCTCCAGCGCGCGCCCGATCACGGTGGCGACCGGGTCCGGCGCCTCTGTCAGCCGTGCGGGTGGCACGTTGAGATGGTGGTACAGCATTGCCGGGACGGTCAGGTGCCGGTCGAACGGGGGCCGTCCGGCCAGCAGTTCGTAGATGACGAGCCCGAGAGCGTACAGGTCCGTCGCCGGGCTGAGACGGTCGCCGGTGATCTGCTCAGGCGCCATGTAGCGCGGCGTGCCCACCAGCCCGGTGGTGGTGGTCGCCGTGGCCTCGAGAATCTTGGCTATGCCGAAGTCGGTCATCTTGGGTAGACCGGCGTCGGTGAACAGCAGGTTGTCCGGCTTGACGTCCCGGTGCAGGATGCCCCGTGCATGTGCCGCGGCGAGCGCGGTGGCGGCCGACAGTCCGATCGCGCAGGCCGCCAGCTGGCTCGGCCCGCCGGTGGTCCGGGCCTCTGGCGGTGCGGAAAGATCATGATCACGTTGCTGTTGGCCGTCCGGCCCGCCGGTGAACCTCCGGCGCAGGCTGCCGCCGGTCAGTTTTTCCATCACCAACAGGCACAGGCCGTCACGTTCCACGTAGTCGTAGACACGGACGACATGAGGATGGTCGAATCCGGCGAGCAGCCGTGCCTCCACCAGGAAGCGCTCGCGGACGTCCTCGATCCCGCTGGCGTCCTCG
Organism: Protofrankia symbiont of Coriaria ruscifolia; assembly: GCF_900634745.1. Classification (NCBI taxonomy): domain Bacteria; kingdom Bacillati; phylum Actinomycetota; class Actinomycetes; order Frankiales; family Frankiaceae; genus Protofrankia; species Protofrankia symbiont of Coriaria ruscifolia. Next base: position 69,347 of record NZ_CAAAFR010000203.1, on the reverse strand, counting down.
TGCAGCACCTTGACGGCGACGTCGCGGTGGATCAGTTTGTGCCGGCCGGCGAGCACCACACCGAAGCCCCCGCGGCCGAGCTCATCACCGACGTCGTAGTCCGGTAACGCGGCCGCTACCCGTGCCTGGTCGACTGCCATGTCGTGGTCCTACTCGGTTCCTCGGGGCTGCCGGCGCGCAGGAAAAAGGAAATGACCAGAAAATATGATCACACTACCGGCGGCCGGTGGTTGTTCGGGTGGCCGGCGACACGCGGAAAGGATCATTATCCGACTGCTCCTGGCCGGTCTACTGGACTCTGGCAACGGTCGTGATGATGCCTTTGGGGCTGACACGCCGGATGCGGTCGTTCTTGTCGTCGGCGATGTAGAGGTTGCCGGCACCGTCGACGGCGGTGCCGGTCGGGCTCGAAAGCTGCGCCAGGGTCGCGGCTGTGCCGTCCCCGGCGGAGCCCACGGTCCCGTTGCCGGCAACCGTGGCGATCACCCCGTCGGCGGTCACCCGCCGGATGCGCTGGTTGCCGTAGTCGGCTATGTAGAGGACACCGTCCGGGCTGATGGCGACGCTGGGAATGCGCAGTTCGGCCTGGATGGCCGGGCCGCCGTCCCCGGCGTAGCCGTAGGTCCCGTTTCCGGCGGCGGTCGTGATGACGCCGTTTGTCATGATTTTGCGAATCCGCCCGTTGCCGAGATCGGACACGTAGAGGGTGCCGTCGGCAGCTACAGCCATGCTGTTGGGATTGTTGATCTGGGCTGCTGTGGCGGGGCCGCCGTCCCCGGAGAAACCCTTGGTGCCGTTACCTGCAATGGTCCAGATCATCCCGTCTGGAGTGATCTTCCGGATGCGCTGGTTGCCGTAATCGGCGATGTAGATCGAGCCGTCCGCGGCGAGTGCCAGCCCGTTGGGCTCGTTGATCTGGGCCTGGGTGGCGGGGCCGCCGTCCCCGGTGAAGCCCGCGGTTCCGGTGCCGGCGATCGTCGTGATGGTCCCTATCGCGTCGATCTTCCGGATGCGCTGGTTGCTCGAGTCGCTGACATAGACGTTTCCGTCCGAGTCGACAGCGGTCGTGGCCGGGCTGCTCAGTTCCGCCTGGTATGCCGGGCCGCCGTCACCGGTGAAGCCCGCTGTCCCGGTACCGGCGACGGTGACCACGGTTCCGTCAGGCTGGATCTTACGTACCCGGTTACTGGTCCAGTCGGTGACGTATAGCCCGCCCGCCCGGTCGATCGTGATGTCGTACGCGTCCAGCTCGGGAAGGCTCAGCGCCGCGCCGGAGTAGGCGATGCCCGGCAGGAACAGCGCCGAGTGTGGTGGGGGCGGGCTGTCACCACCTCTGGTTCCCAGCAGCGTGATGCCGATGATCAGCGTGACGATCGCTGTGAACGCGACCCCGGCGATGAGCCATACCCGACGGGACGACCGCCGCCGCTCGTTCGGCCACTCCGGACCGGGTCCCTGGGGTGGCTGCGCAGGGCCGGGTAGCTGCACACCCTGCGGTCCGGACGGCCCGGAGCCCTGCCCTGCGCCGGGGACGAACGGGTTGGCCTGCCACCAGTCCGTACCGGGGCGTCCCGGCGGGGGGTATGCCGCCCGCGCCCCCTGCGCCATCGGCTCGAAGTTGTTGTGCGGGGGCGTGTGCCCGCCGACCTGCCGGGTCGGTGGTGTGTACGCTGACGGCGGCACCCAATGATCGGCCCGCGGGCTGGGGTCGGCAGGGCTGTCGTGCGAGAGGCCGCGTGGGGGCTGGTATGCCTGGGGCGGTTGGGGCCCGGACCATCCCGGCTGAGGCTGCGCGCCCGCGGGCCACGGTTGCGGTGGCTGGGGCCCGGATGCCGGTATCCGGGCTTGTTGTGGTTGTGGCTGCCGGGGTTGCGATGCCGGCGATCCCTGGACGCGCGCATTCGGCCCGGACGGTTGGCCCAGCGCGATGTGTCGCACCTCGTCATCCAGCCGCACCTTGACTCCGGACCGGGTGAGCCAGTTCGGGCCGAACGCGCTCGTGGCGGCCCGGGCGAGTTCGAGGGCGAATTCGGTGGCGCTGACAAAGCGGGCGGCGGGTTCCTTGGCCAGCGTGCGCATGATGACCGCGTTGACGGCGGAGGGGATGCCCTCCAGCGGGAGCGGCGTGACATTGAGATGGTGGTTGACGAGCGCGCCCACGGATAGGGCACGGCCGAAAAGAGGCCGTTGGGCGAGTAACTCGTAGAGCACTCCGCCGAGCGCATAGAGATCGGTGGAGGCATACAGGCGTCCTCCGGTGATCTGTTCGGGAGCCATGTAACGCGGTGTCCCGAGAACCCCGCTGGCGGTCGTCTCGGTCCCTTCGAAAATCTTCGCGACACCGAAGTCGGTCACCTTGAGCAGCCCGTCGGAGGCGAACATCATGTTGTCGGGCTTGATGTCGCGGTGCAGGACGTTGTGGGAGTGCGCGGCGTCCAGCGCCGCCGCGGCGGCAAGACCCAGCGCGCAGGTGGCTTCCGCGGGGACCGGGCCGGTCGCCAACCGCTGGCGCAGGGTGCCGCCGGGCAGCAGTTCCATGACCAGCAGGCAGGTGCCCTGATGCTCGATGTAGTCATGGATGCGTACGACGTGGGGATGGTCGAGTTCGGCCAGGACGCGGGCCTCGGAGAGGAAGCGGGCCCGCAGGTCCGCGTCGCCGGCCGTGTCGAGCAGCACCTTGATTGCGACGTTCCGGCCGATCAGCCGATGCCGGCCACCGAGGACCAGCCCATAGCCACCGCGGCCGAGTTCGCCTTCGACCTGGTATCCGGGGAGAGCGGTCTCCACCAGCGAGCGATCGATCAACAAAGGTCAGTTCCGTCCGCCACCGTATGGACAGCATTCCCGCATCCGCGCCGGAGCCGCAAAACAGTCGTGAGTGTACGACCGTCACCGTCCGCCGATCCCGTCACGGGTCACGGCTGGCGCTGACGGGCAGGTGACACAAATCATAGTCGGTAGCGGCTGGTCACGTTCGTGACTTATACATATTCGCAGCGTCACATGGACTGGTGGACGGCTTGCGCTGGTTCCTGATGGGACCGTGCCGCCACGGTGACCCGACCGGTGACGCGCGCGATGACCTGCCCGGTGTGCGGTGACGTGGACCTGGCGCGGGGCATGCAGCATCGTGAGCATGTCGCAGACGCGCCCGCAGCCGTCCAACCGGGAGGTTCCCAAAGATCATGTCGCCCATCGAGCCGTCCCCTGGTGCTGTCCAGCATGATTCCCTGATAACGGGAACGCCGGAATGGGCAGCGCTCGAGAAGCACCATGCAGAGCTCGCCGGTGTTCATCTGCGCAACCTTTTTGTTGATGATCCACAGCGAGGTGAGACGCTCACCGCGGAGGCCGACGGCATTTACCTCGACTTTTCCAAGAACAGAATTACCGCCCAGACGGTGGAACTGTTGGTCGCCCTGGCCGAACGGGCGCGACTACGGGAACAGATCGAGGCCATGTTCACCGGCCGGAGGATTAATTCGACTGAGGGCAGGCCGGTGCTGCACGTTGCGCTGCGCGCCCCCGCGGAAGCCGTCATCGAAGTGGACGGCGTGAACGTGGTGCCTGCGGTACACGCCGTGCTCCACCGGATGTCCACGTTCGCCGACAAGGTCCGTTCCGGGGTCTGGCGGGGAGCCACCGGAAAGCATATCCGGACGGTCGTGAACATTGGAATCGGCGGGTCGGACCTCGGCCCGGCCATGGCATACGACGCGCTGCTGGACTATTCCGACCGGTCGATACGGTTTCGTTTCGTGTCCAACGTCGACGGCACCGACATCTGGGAGGCGACACACGACCTCGACCCGGCCGAGACGTTGTTCGTCGTCTCGTCCAAGACGTTCACCACCCTGGAGACGCTCGCGAACGCCCGCACCGCCCGAGCCTGGTTGACCGATGCACTGGGGCCGGCCGCCGTCCCGTTCCACTTCGTGGCGGTGTCGACGAACACGGAGCAGGTGACCGAGTTCGGTATCGACAGTACCAACATGTTCGAGTTCTGGGACTGGGTCGGCGGGCGGTACTCTCTGGACTCCGCGATCGGCCTCTCCCTGATGCTCGCGATCGGGCCGGAGCACTTCCGCGACCTGCTCGCCGGATTCCATGCGATGGACGTCCATTTCCGGACGGCTCCGTTCAATCGGAACCTGCCGGTGCTGCTGGGTCTGCTCGGCCTATGGTACCGAGATTTCTTCGGCGCGCAGACCCATGCCGTGCTGCCCTACAGCCACTACCTGGGGAGATTCCCGGCGTACCTGCAGCAGCTCGACATGGAAAGCAACGGAAAGTCCGTGGACCGGGCCGGCCGGCCGGTGTCCGTATCCACCGGACCGATCGTGTGGGGAACGCCTGGAACCAACGGCCAGCACGCCTATTTTCAGCTCATCCACCAGGGCACCACACTGATTCCAGCAGACTTCATCGGCTTTCTTCATCCGAATCATGACGTGTCGACGAGTCGCGACGTACGGGACGGCGGGACGGACCATCACGTCCTGCTGATGGCGAACTTCTTCGCCCAGACCGAGGCGCTCGCCTTCGGCCGGACCGCCGAGCAGGTCGCCGCCGAGGGAGTCGACCCCGAACTCGTCCCACATCGAACATTTCCCGGAAATCGCCCGACGAACACGATTCTTGCGGACCGGCTGACGCCGTTCACTCTCGGTCAGCTGATTGCCCTGTACGAGCACAAGGTCTTCACTCAGGGTGCGCTTTGGGACATCAACAGCTTCGACCAGTGGGGCGTGGAACTCGGCAAGCTGCTGGCGCAGCGGATCATTCCGGAGCTGTCGGCGGATGTCACGGATGGTACAGCCGGGCAGCTGACTCATGACAACTCCACCAACAGTCTCATTCGTCGCTTTCGTGCGGCTCGGCGCGCCTTCCGGTGACCCGGGACTTGACCGGCCGGTTGCCCGGCGGCTCCCGCACGGCCCGCGCTCGCGGGAGTCGGAATCTTTGGTCACTCTCGGTAGTATCGCTGTATCGAGTGTGTGTATCTCGTGACTCGGGGAAAGACCACGACTGTTGACGATTCTCGTCCGGGGGTCTGGCACGGGTGACAGCGGCGGGGAGCCGGCGGTATTACCGGGGGGCGGAAGTATGCAGGTGCAGGCCGGTCGGCTGCGGATGTCAGTGACGCAGTCCGGGTGCGAAGTGACCATCGTGCTCGACGGCGAGCTCGACACCCGCGGCCGGCTGCGATTCCGTCAGCAAATTCACGAGATGCTCGGCCAGGGCGGCACCGACGTGGTGGCGGATGTCGGCGGTTTGACCGCCATTGATATCGCGGGGATGGCAGCACTCCTGCGGGCTGACCTGCTATTGCGGGGTATCCACTCGACCTTGCGAATCCGGGGGGCGTCCCCGGCGTTCATGGCCTTGTTGCGTTCCACCGGCCTGACCGGCCGGCTGCAGGTCGATCCCGGGCCGCGACGGTCGTCCGGGACCGCCAAGGCCACCGCCACCAGCTCCGCGCGCTGACCGGCTTCCCCTCCCCTCCCCGCATCGAGCGAGCACCGGCTCGGATGGCCCCTGATCGCTGACGGTTGCCCGCTGACGGCCCCTGACACGCCACCCGCTGAGGTGTTCCGAATCCGCTGGAATGCTCGGCGGTACCACGCACAGATCAGCCACAGGTCAGCATCGCGGCGCCGTCTTCGAGGCGCACCATGGTGCGCGAAGATTCGGTCCCGAATCTTCGCGTCAGGGGCGGGTGGCGTGCCTGGACACGATTAGGCGCAGGAGCCGGGTCGGTGGCGGGCTGGCGTCCTCGACCTCCCCGGCACAGGTGTCATCCAGGTCCGGGACCGCCCGAAGGACAGGCCGTCGTACTCGCTCGATCATTTGTTCCACCCGCTGCATAGCCAGCATGCCGATCATCAGGACGAGCGGAAATCCCAGCACAACCGCCACCGATCCGGCCATCGTGCCCCCAGAGCCTTTGCCGACAACACGGAAAGTTCCGATGTAATCTCTTTCCGTTATCTCACCATCGGTCTTACCCATGGTTGCAAGGCATTCACTTCCTGCCGATGACTTCGTACATAGGGGGTGAGTGCCCTCGTAGTTGCCGGACAGAGGAGACCGGCGGCGGTATGATTACCGCGCCGAGCCGGGCGCCGGCCTGAAATCGGTGCCTGTCACCATGTCTGTCATGCCGAGGTCCGCCGTGACGCAACCGGCTGACCCGGGCGGCCCACCGTTGAGCGGGCCCTACAACGGGCCCTGGCCGGTCAGGCGGTCCGTGCCGACCGACTCCGAGCTCAGAGCACGGACGCGGATGCTGGTCGAGCAGATCGAGATCGCGCAGGCGGAGATCGTCCTGTACCGGGCGGCCTACGAGCGGGCCACCGAGGAAGAGACAGCCGACCGCCCGTGGCTGCGCGACCCGGTGGAACGTCTCACGATCACTCGTATCGCCCGCGCGCTGTCAGCGGAGCTGGACGCGCTGGAACGCTTCCGGCTGTGGGCCGAGGAGCTGCACTACCTTCAGGAAGAGGCCCGTGCCCGCAGGCCCTGTGCCCCACCTGCGGGATCCTGACGATCCTGCGGGACGGCAGCTGGCAGGAGCCTGAAGACGGGTGGCAGGAGCTCATCGACCCGGGAACTTGAGCCTCCGGCAGCGTGCCAGAAGCATGATCGCGCTGCCTTTGGCCCGCTAGGCGGAGCCGGAAAGGTTGTCCGGCAGACGGCGGGCCAGCGCCGCTCCGGTGAGGTTGCCCTTCTTCTCGTAGCAGGCGACCGCGGCGTCGACTTTTGACCGGACCATGTCGACCTGCCCGGTCCGGTAGAGCACCTCGGCATAGGTCAGCCATGCCTGCGCCTGCGCGTCCCAGTCGTCGGTCCGGCCGGCGAGATCACAGGCGGCTTCGGCGAACCGCACGGCCTCGACCTCCCGATCCCGGCCGCGCATCGCGAGCAGCTTGGCGTGCACCCCGCACCAGCCTGCCTGGGCGGGTACCTGGTCGCCGGCGGCGGCGTCGCGGGAACGCGACACATAGGTGGCGGCCTCGTCCAGGCGTCCGAGCTTGACAAGGACGTCGGCGAGGGCCGCGGCACGCGTGGCCAGGTGCGCACGCTCACCCATCCGGGCCAGCCGGCGGCAGCTACGCCGCAGCTCGTGTTCGGCCGTGTCGAGGTCGTCGGTGAGCAGGGCGATCCGGGCGACGACGAAACCCCCGTACAGCGGGTCTCCGCGGGAGCTTCGCACGTCCCAGATGATCTCCTCGGCCCGGGCCAGGTGGTCCACGGCGGTATCGACGTCCCCCGTCATCGTGTGCAGCAGCGCCAGCTGGGCGAGCAGGGACCGGCGCAGGCCGCGGTCGTCCCCGACACCTGCCAGCGCCCGCTGCGCCCGTTCGATCGATTCGCCGACCGGCCGGGGCGCCAGGCTGAGCAGGTGGACGAGGTCACGCCTGGTGGCCTGAGCGTCACGTAGCACGCCGGACTCCTCGGCGTGGCGGACGGCGGCCTGCATCGCCCGTTCCGCCAGGGCGTAGCAACCGGCCGCCATGTAGGCGGCGGCCTGGCTGCGGCAGGCGAGCGCGGCCCCGACCTCGTCCCCGTCCTGCACGAAGATCGGTAGTGCCCGGGTCGCCTCACCGAGGGTTTCGGCGACCAGTCCCTCCGGGCTGGTGGCGAACATCAGCCGCAGGTGGGCGAGGCGGGCGTGTGCCCGAAGGCCCGCCTCGCCGATCCGGGTGGCCCGCTCGGTTGCCTGGCGCAGCATACGTTCGGCGTCGCTGAAGCGACTGAAGGAGTACAGGGCCCAGCCAAGGTCGATCTCGGCGCGCACGCGCAGCGGATCGGTGACCGGCAGCAGTTTGATCGCACGTTTGAGGAGCCCGGCCGCTCCTGTCTCGTCGCCCTGACGGACCCGGTCGGCGGCCTCGATCAGGCAGGTGGCGGCCTGCCGCCCCAGCTCCGCGGTTTCGGCGTCGCGCAGCCCGAGCTCGACGCGGTACCGGTATGCCTGCTCCAGGTGGTAGCCGACGAGCTCGTCGTGCTCACCGGGACGCCCGGCCATCCGGGCCTGCAGCCAGCCGGCGAATCCCTGGTGCAGGTCGGCCCGCTGCCGCTTCGACGTCGCCTGGTAAGCGCAGTCACGCAGCAGGACGTGCAGGAACCGGAACGCCTCCACGCCGGGCAGGTCCGAATGGTCGGGATGGACCAGCTCCTTGCGGACCAGCGACAGGCAGTGCTCGGCGACCGACGCCCGGTCCGCGGGGGCGGACAGCTCCACGACCGCGTCCAGATAGAAACGCTGACCGACCACGGCGGCGCGTTCGAGGACCCGCCGTTCATGGATGTTGAGCCGGTCCAGGCGCGCGGCGAGCAGCGCGGAGATCGTCGGGGCGACCTGGACCGAACCCAGGTTGCCGGTCGCGATCCAGCGGTCGCCTTCGCGGCGCAGCAGCCCGTCGTCGACGAGGGCCGCGAGCGTCTGCTCGACGAACAGCGGGTTTCCCGCGGCCGAGTCGGTGATGCGCGAGACCAGCGCGGGGTCGAGGTCGTTCGAGCCCATCAGGGTACGGATCAGGCGCTGGCAGCGCTCCTCGCTCAGCGGCTGCAGCAGCATGGACGTGGCGTTGAGCTTGCCGCCGCCCCACGTCCGGCGTTCCTCGAGCAGTTCCGGTCTGGTCAGGCACAGCAGCAGGATCGGCGCTTCCCGGGACCAGTCGGCGACGTGCTCGATCAGATCCAGCAGGGTCGGCTCCGCCCAGTGCACGTCGTCGAACCAGACGATCAGCGGACGCTTCTCGGCGATCGCGGCGAGGAAGGTCCGCACCGCCCAGAAGCTTTCCTGCGCGCCGACCTCGGCGCCGCCGAGCCCGATCAGGGGGGCTAACCCGTCCACCACGGCGGCGGCGTCCCCGGTGACGTTGTTGACCTTTTCCAGCAGCTCGCGCAGGCGGCGACGGCCTTCGGGTGCGCTCTCGTCGGCGGACATGCCGGTTGCCTGACGGACCATCTCCATCAGCGGCCAGTAGGTGATGCCCTCGCCGTAGGACAGGCAACGTCCGGTGAGCACCGTCGCTCGCGGGGCCATTGCCTCGCAGAACTCCCGGACCATCCGGGACTTCCCGATACCGGCGGGGCCCAGCAGGGTGAACAGGTGACAGGTGCGTTCCTCGATCACCTGCTCGAGGGCCTCGTCCAGACGGCGGCGTTCCCGGTCCCGGCCGATCACGGGTGCGGCAAAGCCGTCCGGAGCGAACCGCGCCCCCGGGCCGATGCCCGGGTGGGCCAGATCGATCAGACGGTGGGCCCGCAGCGGTGCTTTCTTGCCCTGGACGACGAGCGGTCCGACCGCTTCGGCACGTACGTGCGGGCGGATCAGCCGCAGGGTGGCGTCGGCGATGAGGATCTCGTCGGGGTCGGCGGCCTCCTCCAGTCGGGACGCGACGTTGACGGCGTCCCCGGTGACGCCGCCACCCGTCCCGGGCCCGCCGACGGTGACCTCGCCAGTGTTGATGCCGATGCGGATCCGGAACCGGAACCCCCAGTCACGTTGCAGGTCGGCGTTGAGCACGTCCATGCTGGCGCGGATCTCGCACGCCGCGCGGGCGGCCCGCAGCGCGTCGTCCTCGTGCAGGACGGGGATGCCGAAGACGGCGAACACGGCGTCTCCGATGAACTTCTCGACGCTGCCGCCGTGGGAGGAGATCACCTCGCGGGCGGCGCTGAAGAATCGCCACATGACCTGTTGCAGCGGTTCGGAGTCGAGCTGCTCACCGATGGCCGTGTATCCGGTGACGTCGCAGAACAGGATCGTGACGGTCTTGCGGGCGCCGATCCCGAACGTGGGCTGGGGCGTACCGCAGGAGAAGCAGAAGCGTGCTTCTTCCGGGTTGGCCTTTCCACATGTCGGGCAGGCGACCATGTGCCGGATCGTAGGCCGGACAGATGTCGTACGGGCCGGGATGGGGATGTCAGTCGTTTCCGATGATCGTGATCTGTCCCACAGTACCGTCGATGAGGCGAGGTGCGTGCCTCGATCCGGTGACGCCGCGTCCGTAGTTGCCGGGCGCTCTGGATGGTCGAAGGCGGTGCGATCATGTTTCTTTCGCGCCGCCGGAGGTCTCAATCATCGGGCGGACGGTCGAAGGCGGTGCGATCATGTTTCTTTCGCGCGCCGTTGGAGGCTTTAAATCGTCGGGCTACTAAGCTGGACGGTGTGGCGGCTGGACATGTAGGACGCGGGTGTGTAGGCGCTGATGCCACGGCCCGTGTCCGAAGCATGGTCGGTCCTGTCGTGGCGGTCGGGCTGGCGGCTGTCCTGCTGGCCGGGTGCGGTTCGGCCGCGACCGATATCGAGGTGTCCGCGCCACGGACCTCGACTGCGGCCTCCCCGGCCGTTCCCCCGGATGGCCCAGGTGACCGGACCGAGCCGTCGCAGTCCGGAGCCGGTGGGGCGGGTGCTGCCGGCCTGGGTGCCGCCGGCCCGGATGGGACTGATCCCGAAGGGCCTGATCCGCATACTGTCGGACCGGATGCGCAGGCCTCCCCCGGGGCATCCCGGCCTGCGTTGAACAACAATGATCCCGCCGTGCCGGGAGATGCCTCCGGCGGTTCGCCGGCTGCCGGTCCGGCAAACCGGTCGTTTCCGGTGTTCGTGGGCCAGCCGTGCGTGCCGCAGCGCGACACCGCTGCGCGGCAGGCCATCAACGGGCTGGCCCTGTACTGCGAGCGCACGGATGCGGGCCAGCCGCGCTGGGGGCTGGCAAGCCCGCCGCCGCCCGACCCGGCCGCTCCCGCACCGAGCGCCGAGTGTGCCGTCACCGACACCGGCCGGGTCGTCCAGGGTGCGAACGGGCGTCCCGTGGTCTGTCTACGCGATCCCGACGGCAATCTTCGTTGGAGTGACGTGTCCTAGCTTCCCGATCTCACGGGTTTTCGCACGTCCGTCCGGTGACAGGCAACTTGGGCCTGTCGAGCCTTCCGATCGGCTGCCGGACCTCGGATCCGGAGAGGAATTCCGAGTGCGGAAGAGGCATGATCGCGCTTCCTTCGGCCTTCCGGACACCTTCCCGTCACGGAATCGGACACCTTCCGGTCACGGAAAGTTTTGCCACGCAATGTCGTGGGTCCGGTTCGCTCCGACTTGTTGTTCCGAGTTCCACGCATCTGTACCGAGGATGGTTACCGGCGGGTAGCATGGGTATGAGTTACTGGCCAGTAGGAGTACGCCGGCCCCATCGGTGAGCACCGAGGCCGGCTCTTCCCCGGGAGACGACCATGGGGCACTACAAGAGCAACCTCCGCGACATCGAGTTCAACCTGTTCGAAGTGCTGGGCGCCGACCGGACGCTCGGACACGGCCCATTCGCCGACATGGATCGCGATACGGCCCACGAGGTACTCGTCGAAGTCGACAGGTTGGCGACCGGTCCGATTGCCGAGTCGTTCTCGGATGCCGACCGTAACCCGCCGGTCTTCGACTCCAGCACCGGCAGTATCACGTTGCCGGAGTCGTTCAAGAAGTCCTACGCCGACCTCATGGAGGGCGAGTGGTGGCGCCTGTTCCTGCCGTCGCACCTCGGGGGGATGGGCGCTTCGCCCTCGGTTGCCTGGGCCGCCTCGGAACTGATCCTCGGATCCAATCCGGCGGTGTTCATGTACATGAGCGGGCCTACCTTCGCGGGGATTCTCGACCGGATCGGTAACGCTGAGCAGAAGAAACTCGCTCGCCAGGCGATCGAGCGCCAGTGGGGTGCGACCATGGTCCTCACCGAGCCCGACGCCGGTTCGGACGTCGGCGCGGGCCGCACCCGGGCGGTGTCCCAGGGCGATGGCACCTGGCACATCGAGGGTGTGAAGCGCTTCATCACCAGCGGTGACTGGGATATACCGGAGAACATCTTCCACCTCACCCTGGCCCGGCCGGAGGGTCACGGACCGGGTACCAAGGGCCTGTCCATGTTCCTGGTACCGAAGTTCCTGGTGGACCCGCTCACAGGCGAGCCCGGTGAGCGAAACGGCGTCTACGTGTCCAACGTCGAGAAGAAGATGGGGCTGAAGGTCTCCACCACCTGTGAACTGCGCTTCGGTGAGAAGCAGCCCGCGGTCGGCTGGCTGGTCGGTGACGTCCACAACGGCATCGCCCAGATGTTCGAGGTCATCGAGCACGCCCGGATGATGGTGGGCACCAAGGCCATTGCGACGTTGTCCACCGGCTATCTCAACGCCCTCGAGTTCGCCCGCACCCGTGTCCAGGGCGCCGACCTGACCCGGCTGACGGACAAGACCGCGCCGCGCGTCACGGTTATCCACCACCCGGACGTCCGGCGGATGCTCATGCTGCAGAAGGCGTATGTGGAAGGCATGCGGGCGCTCGTCCTGTACACCGCCACGATCCAGGACAGGATTGCCCTGGCAAATGCGGCGGGCACCCCGGACGACCTCGCTGAACGGCTCAACGACCTGCTGCTGCCCGTGGTCAAGGGCGTCGGTTCGGAACGGTCCTACGAGCTGCTCGCAACGTCTCTTCAGGTGCTCGGCGGCTCCGGCTACCTGCAGGACTATCCGATCGAGCAGTACATACGGGATGCCAAGATCGATACTCTTTACGAGGGCACCACGTCCATCCAGGGACAGGACTTCTTCTTTCGCAAGATCGTGCGAGACAGGAGTACGGCGCTGGGCGCTCTGTTCGCCGAGATCCAGACGTTCACCAAGGGCGACACCGGCGACAGTTCGCTGCGGCGCGAACGGGAGATCCTCAGCGTCGCGCTGGACAACGTCCAGTCCATGGTTGGCGTGCTGGTCGGTTTTCTCACCAGCGCGGCGGAGGACCCCAGGAATGTGTACAAGGTCGGTCTCAACACCACCCGGCTGCTGATGAGCGTCGGTGACCTCATCATCGGCTGGTTGCTGCTGCGCCAGGCCGAGGTTGCGGAGAACACGCTGGCGCCGGCGTCATCGGGCACCCTGCCGGCGAAGGACCGGGCCTTCTACGAGGGCAAGGTGTCCGCGGCCCGCTGGTTCGCCGCGAACGTGCTTCCCGAACTGTCCGCCCGGCTCGGCGTCCTGCAGGCCACCGACCTCGACCTGATGGATCTCTCCGAGGAGGCGTTCCAGTAGCACGATCATGCTTCTTCCGCGCCCGGGGAGGTTGAGTAGGCCAAACCCCGGGCCGGTATGAGGACTCACCGGCGGAACGATCATGCTTTTCGTGCCGCCGGTGAGTCCTCCAGGACTCCGCTAGGACGTGCGCAGTGGTGGGAATGCCTGGTCCAGTTCGTTGCGCATGTCCCGCTTGAGGATGTCGTCGGCCTCGGAGGCGCCCTGTCCCTCCAGGAGGAACCTCGCGACCCGCAGCGTCAGGTCGACCCGTTCAGCGAGGTTGAGGGCGCCGTTGAAACGGCCGCTGGAGCCTGCGGAGGTCAGGACCTTGGCGACGAATTCGTCGGCGGCCTGTAGTGCCTCCACGCGCGTCATGCGTTCCACCCCTTTGTGCCGGAAGCTGTACCGGAAGCCGTAAGCAAGGCGCAACCGTACCAGGCAAGCTCCTTCCTCCGTTGTCCGCCCCATCCCGCGCTCTTTGCTCTGGTTGGGCTTTCTGCTTGATCCGTTGTGTCCGCTCTCGCGGATGCGGTCGAAGACCTGGGCCCACCCCCGCGCTTGTCACACAGGGCGACTTAAAAACGACTAAGGACGACTGAGGATCGCTCGCGGCGCCTGGGTGTGCTCTCCGCACCGCTGTCACCCGCATCTCGAACAGGTGCTTATCGAACAGGTGCTCAGCGATGATCGGATGGCGACCCGGGAGGCCCGAGCGCGAAAAATTCATGATCGCGCTGCCGTTGGCCCCTCGGTCGTTGGCCCTTCAGTTCCAGGCGAGGGTTACGGCCGGGTCGGCGAGCATCCTTGCGACGTCCGCGAGCACCTTGGAGCCGAGCTCGCCGTCGACGATCCGGTGGTCGAAGGTGAGAGCGAGCTGCGCCACCGTCCGGACCGCCAGTTCACCCTGGTGCACCCAGGGCATCGGACGGATCGCTCCGAGTGCGAGGATCGCCGCTTCCGGCGGATTGAGGATCGGGGTTCCGATATCGGCGCCAAACACCCCGATATTGGTAATTGTGATTGTTCCACCACGCAGCGTCTCCGGTGTGCTCTTTCCGCTGCGGGCGGTCATGGTCAGTTCATGCAGCGCATGCGCGAGCTCGACGAGACTCATCTCGTCCGCGTTCGCGATATTCGGTACGACGAGTCCGCGTGGCGAGGCCACCGCGATCCCGAGATTGACGTACTCGTGGACAACGATCTGCGTCGGTGCATCGCCGACCGCGTCCTCCCAGCGTGAATTGATCATTGGCTGGCGGCTGACGGCCGTCAGCAGTGCCTTGGCGACGAACAGCAGTGGGGTCACCTTGACATCGGCGAACTCGGACAGCGCGGCGAGCCGCTCACGGGCCGCCACCGTCTCGGTGACGTCCACGCTTACGAACTCGGTGACCTGTGGCGCGTTTGCCGCGCTGGCCACCATGGCCTGCGCGATCGCTCGCCGGACACCCGTCACTGGGATGCGGCGGACCCGGCCGGCGTCCTGGCCGTTCGTGGGCACCCGGGCCGCCTCGACATCGGCACGGCTGATCGTCCCGTGTGGTCCGGTGCCGGCGATCGTCCCCAGGTCGACACCGAGATCACGGGCAAGCTTGCGGACGGGTGGTTTCGCGAGCACGGCGACGGCTCTGGCGGGCCGGCCGGGTCGTTGCGCCGAGTCCGGTGACGCCGGCCGACCGGCCGTCGTCGGGGCGGATGTTGCCCGGGCCTGGCCGGCCGCGGGCGCTGGGCCGGCGGTGTGTGCCGCGGCTGTCGCACCTGTCCCGCCCGTCGAGTCCGTGCGCGAGCCTCGGCGCGAGGTCCGCCGTGACACCCTGGACGGGCCGCGCGGGCCGTACCCGACCAGCACGGGCATCCGCTCGTCGGACGGTTCGTCGGTTTGTTCATCTGACCCGGGTGTGAAAGGAACATGATCGCGCTGCCGGTGGCTCTCCGGGCCGCGCGTGCCGTCGGTGGTGGGGGTGTCACCCGTTGCGGTGTCTGCGCCGGTGTCGATGGTCATCAGCGGTTGCCCCACCTCGACCGTGTCGCCCGGCTCGGCGTGCCGGGTGGTCAGGACGCCCGCGAACGGTGAGGGCATATCCACCAGCGCCTTGGCGGTTTCCACCTCGACGATCGGCTGGTTGACGGTGACGCGCTCGCCCACCTCCACCAGCCATCGGACGATCTCGGCGTCCGGCAGACCCTCGCCCAGGTCGGGGAGCCGGAACTGCTCACGTGGCACGGTGACCTCCAACTGGCGACCCAGGAACCCCAGGCGCGAAAGAAGCATGATCGTGCGGCCTTCGGCCTCCGCTGACCGGGAACTTCGGCCGGCGGCGACTTGGTACCGGTCGGCCCGGAAACTCCGACGGCGATACAGGGATGTCCGAAATCGGTATCGGGCTTATATCGGTCAGTACTTGAAGGATCGGTCCACGGCGTCCAGCACCCGGTCGACGTCCGGCAGGTAGTGCTCCTCCAAGCGGGATGGTGGATACGGAGTGTCGTATCCTGTAACACGTAGTACTGGAGCTTCCAGTGAGTAGAACGCGGTCTCGGTGACTCGTGCGGCGATCTCCGCGGACAGGGACACGTTCGACGGGGCTTCATGGACCACCACCAGCCGGCCGGTCCGCCGTACGGACGTGAGCACGGGAGACAGATCGAGCGGGGACAGCGTGCGCAGGTCGATCACCTCGAGTTCGCGACCCTCCTCGGCCATGACGGTGGCCGCGTCCAGGCAGGTCCGCACCATCGGGCCGTAGGCGACCAGCGTTGCGTCGTCCCCGGTGCGCACGACCTGGCTGACGTGCAGCGGGATGGCCGCCGACAGCGGCAGGCCGGTTTCGACGTCGGCCTTGTCCCAGTAGCGGCGTTTGGGTTCAAAAAAGATCACCGGGTCGTCCGTGGCGACGGCCTGCCGGATCATCGTGTGGGCGTCGACCGGGTTGGAGCACGTAACCACCTTCAGCCCGGCGGTATGACAGAAGTACGCCTCCGGTGACTCGCTGTGGTGCTCGACCGCGCCGATGCCTCCGCCGAACGGGATCCTGACCGTCACGGGCAGGCGGACGCGGCCCTGCGTCCGGTAGTGCATCTTGGCCAGCTGGGTGACGATCTGATCGAAGGCGGGGTAGACGAATCCGTCGAACTGGATCTCGCACACCGGCCGGAACCCGCGCATCGCCAGCCCGATCGCCGTCCCGATGATCGCGGACTCCGCAAGCGGAGTGTCGATCACCCGTTCCTCGCCGAAGTCGGCCAGCAACCCGTCGGTGATACGGAAGACGCCGCCGAGCTTGCCGACGTCCTCGCCCATCACGACGACCTTCGGATCATCTTCCATGGCCGTGCGCAGCCCCGTGTTGAGGGCCTTCGCCAGGGTCAGCATCGACGACACTGTCAGAGCGCCTTTCGGGCGCTGCGGACCGGGACCGGCACCGCGGTGACCGTCGACGCCGGTCGGACGACCGCCGGCTGGACCGCTCCGGCGGCCCGGACCACTCCGGCTGACCCGGCTGGTCGTTCGGCTCGTTGGGTTGGCTCGGTCTGTTCGGTTCCGGCGAATGTAGCCCGCGCGTTGACCAGCGCCTCGGTGTCGTGCACGTACACATGGTCGAACAGGCTCTGCGGGGACGGATCGGGCAGGTCCAGGCAACGTTGCCGCACGGTGGCCGCGAGCGCGTCGGCTTCCCGGTCCAAGGCGGTGGCCGCGTCGTCGTCCAGGATGCCACGGCCACGCAGGTAGGCCGCCATCCGCTGGATCGGGTCGCGGCCGCTCCAGCGCGCGAGTTCCTGCGCCTGGCGGTAACGGGACGGATCGTCGGCGGTGGTGTGCGCACCCATCCGGTAGGTCACCGCCTCCACCAGGGTCGGTCGTCCCCGGCGGGCCGCCTGCAGCGCCCAGCGTGTCACGGCCAGGGTCGCCAGCACGTCGTTGCCGTCCACCTGGACTCCCGCGATGCCGAATCCGCGGGCTCTGAAGTAGATCGGCGCGCGGGTCTGCCGCCGCGTCGGCTCGGAGATCGCCCACTGGTTGTTCTGACAGAAGAAGACCACCGGGGCCTCGAACACGCCCGCCCAGTTGAACGCCTCGTTGACGTCACCCTGACTGGACGCTCCGTCACCAAAGTAGACCAGCGTCGCCGGCAGCTCCCCACCGCCGGCATCAGCGGTGGTATCAGTGCCGGCACCGGTGGGCTTCCGGGCAGCCCCGACCGCCTTGCGGCCCACCCCCATCATGGCCTCTCGGGTGATCCCCATGGCATAGCCGGTTGCGTGCAGGACCTGGGAACCCACGACGATCGAGTACGCCTGGAAGCCATGCCTGTCCGTATCCCAGCCGCCGTGGGCCACCCCGCGGAACAGGCCGAGGACGTCCAGCGGGTCGACTCCCCGGCACCAGGCCACCGCGTGCTCGCGATAGGTCGGGAAGACCATGTCGTCGTCGCGCAACCCCCGCGCGGAGCCCACCTGAGCCGCCTCCTGCCCGCGCAGACTCGCCCACAGGCCGAGTTCGCCCTGGCGTTGCAGGGCGGTCGCCTCCTCGTCGAGTCTGCGCACGATCACCATGTCGCGCAGGAGCCCGAGTAGCTCGGCGTCGGTGAGGTCGGCGACGTACGGATCGTAGGCAGCCAGGGACAGTCGTCGCCCGTCCGGTGTCAGCAGCCTCACCGGTGCGGTGTTGGCGTCGGTGTTGGCGTCGGTGTCAGCTGGATCGCGTGGGACGGGTGCGGCGACGGCGTCAAAGCGGTCTGTGTCAGGAACGGACATGGCGTCCTCCGGTCGTCCTCGGCCGTTCCCGAGATCGTCGGTGGCGGCCTGCGCGATGGGGTGTACCCGGTGGATCTCCATCGGTGTCGACATCCACCGGACGCGCCCGAGGCGGCCGGTCGCGCAGATCGGCGGGACCGCCGCGCAGTAGACGATAGTCGTCCGGACGCGGTGAGCAAGCTCGAGCGCACGACGCCGGCTGTCCGGCCGGGCAACCCTGCCCCGGTCTGGATAGCGTGGTGCGGTGACAGCTGCGCAGACGTCCACCACCGGTGAGCCGGACCCGGTCGGATCGGCTCCAACCGGGTCCGGCCCGGTCGAGTCGGGCCCTGCCGGGTCAGGCTCTGCTGCGCCGGCTGCCGGTGCGCCCGCCACCGCGGCTCGCCCCGGTGGCCCGCCCGTGCGCCCGGTGCTCGGCCAGGTCGGGATCTGGAGCGGCCAGTTCGACTACTCTCCGGCGTCCGTGGTGCGTGAGGCCGTCGCCGAACTCGACGAGCTGGGCTATCCGGCGGTCTGGACCGGCGAGGTCAAGGGCAGAGAGGTACTGGTCACCGCGGGGCTGATGCTCGCGTCGGCGCCGCGGCTGACCGTCGCCACCGGCATCGCGCAGGTCCTTGCCCGGCATCCGCAGACGATGATGGCCGGGCAGATGACGCTGACCGAGGCGTTCCCGGGCCGGTTCCTGCTCGGCCTGGGCGTGTCGCACGCGTCCCTGATGGAGATCCGCGGGGTGCCGTACAGCAGGCCGCTTGCGCAGATGCGGGCCTACCTGGATGAGATGGACGGCAGCGTCCGGGAGCAGTACCGGGCGGTCCGGCCGGTGTCGTCGACGCGGGTGCTGGCCGCGCTCGGCCCGAAGATGCTGGAGCTGGCACGCACCCGGGCGGACGGCGCCCACACGTTCTTCGTGCCGCCGGAGCACACCTCGAGCGCGCGGGCGATCCTCGGGCCGGGCAAGCTGCTCGTCCCGGAGCAGGCGTTCGTCCTGGACACCAATCCCGAGACCGCACGGGAACTGGCCCGGCGGCACACGGGCTCCTACCTACGGTTGCCGAACTACACGAACAACCTGCGCCGTTTCGGCTTCACCGACAGCGATCTCGCGGGTGCGGGTTCGGACCGGCTCGTCGACACGATCGTGCCATGGGGTGACCCGGACGTCCTGCTCGGACGGATCAAGGAGCATCTGGACGCCGGTGCCGACCACGTGTGCGTCCAGGTACTCGACCCGGATCGCCGTGGCCTGCCCCGCAGGCAATGGCGTGAACTCGCCCCGGCCTTGGTCGGCCCGTCCGGCAGGATCTAGCCTTATCCCGGCCGTCAGCAGGACCTTTTCCGGCCTTGGCGGGACCTTTTCCGGTCGTTTTCCGGTCGTCTTCCGGCCGCCTGGCAGGACACTGGACCACGGTGTCCGCCCGGCGAGCGGGTGATCCGCGTCCGGCGTACTGCCGGCCTGTCATCCCCAAGCGCTCTAACCTGACACCGTCACGCATGTCACGAACAGCGAAGGTGCGGGGGCGTTGAGGTTCTGATGGCATGGAAGGCTGTTCGGACGGGATGCTGTTCGCATCCTGGCGGCCGGCTGGCTGTCACCCCGTGGGTGCTGGCCACCACGGTCGGGCTCGCGGGGGCGATGTCGCTGGGACTCGCATTAAGCGGATGCGGCTTATCCGGCCGGCTGTCCAACCAGGGCGTCGACGCCGCGAACGGACCGGTCCGGATCGCCGGGGCGGCCTCCCCTTCCGCGGACCCGGCCAGCACCGTACCTGTCGAGCCGGGGATCGGGACGACGTCCCCTTCGGCCACGCCACCGGCACTTGCAGTGACGTCTTCTCCTCCCGGAGACCCCCTTGCCTCCGATCCCGTCCGGGACGGGGAGCGGGTGCCGACGGGCACCCCGGTGACGATAGCCTTCGGCGGGGACGTGCACTTCGAGGGCAGCGTAGGCGAGCGGCTGGCCGCCGATCCACGCAGCATGTTCGGGTCGATCGCCCAGACGCTCGGACGAGCCGATCTGGCAATGGTCAACCTGGAAACGGCTGTGACCACCCGCGGTACGCCGACGGACAAGAAATACGTCTTCCGGGCTCCGCCGTCGGCGTTCAACGCCCTGCAGACCGCGGGGATCGACATCGCCACCCTGGCGAACAACCACGGCATGGACTACGGCCTGGATGGTCTGTACGACACCCTTGCCGGCGCCCGAGCAGCCAGCTTCCCCGTCGTCGGAATCGGCACGGACGACACGGCTGCGTACGCCCCCGCACGGGTGACCGTGCACGGCCAGCGGATCGCCATCGTCGGCGCCACCCAGGTGATCGACGACGAGCTGATGTCGGCCTGGACCTCCGGGCCGGGCAAACCCGGGCTTGCGAGTGCGAAGAACGTTCCCCGATTGCTGAAGGCTGTGCGCGCCGCCCGTCAGGACAGCGACACCGTGATCGTCTACCTGCACTGGGGGGTGGAACGCCAGTCCTGCCCGACGCAGGCGCAGCAGTCGCTGGTGCCGCAGCTCGTCGCGGCCGGCGCCGATGTCGTGGTCGGGGCGCACGCGCATGTGCTGCTCGGCGGCGGCTGGCAGCCCGGTGGTGCCTACGTCGACTACGGTCTGGGCAACTTCGCCTTCTATTCGTCCGGGAACGGTCCGAACACCGCCTCGGGGGTCCTCACCCTGACGGTTGCCGGACGTGCGATCACGGCGGCGGAATGGACCCCGGCACGGATCGTCGGCGGGGTGCCGCAGCCGCTTGCCGGCACCGGGGCGTCCGCGGCCCGAGCGGAATGGCATCGTCTGCGGGCGTGCGCGGAACTGGCGGCCGGGCCGCCGCCACGCGTCCCGGCCCACACCGGGCGCCGGAACTGACCGGGTTGTGTCGAGGTGTTCCAGGCTGTTCACGGAACCTGTCACGGGACTTGTCAGGGACTCACCGGACCTGTCCGGCGTCCCGGTCTCTCGGATGCTGTTCCCGGTACTTCCGGTGTCCCGGTACTTCCGGTGTCCCGGTACTTCCAGCGCGTCTGGTCCCGCCGGTACCGTTAGTCGGCGCTGGTCAGCTCGGATCGGCGCTGTCAGCTCGGGGTGGTCGCGGCGGTGCAGTGGGTGCAGGTGCCATAGATTTCGAGGGTGTGGGCGACGTCGGTGAAGCCGGCGGCCGCGGCGACGCGGTCGGTCCACGCCTCGATCTCGGGTCCTTCGACCTCGACGGTCCGTCCGCAGTGCCGGCAGACCAGGTGATGGTGATGGTTGTCGGTCGCGCAGCGACGGTAGACGGTCTCACCGTCGTCGCGGCGCAGTACGTCGACCTCGCCCCGGTCGGCGAGGACCTGCAGGTGCCGGTAGACAGTGGTGAGACCGACAGCCTGGCCCATGTCGCGCAGGTGGGCGTGCAGGTCCTGGGCGCTGGTGAACGCGTCGATCTCGGCCAGTGCGGCGCAGACGGCGTCCCCTTGGCGGGTGGCCCGTACGGTGGTTCCGCGTCCGAGCGCAGCCCGGCGGCCGCCGCCCGGCCCACCCGGGGACGGATCCGGCGCGGATGCGGCTCGTGACGGTGCCGCCGCGGTGGGGGCGGCTCGACTGGATTCGGCACTGGACACAGCCTCCACTCTCTCACCGTACGACGGCCGGGGCCCCGGACGACGGGCCTCTGTTGCTGCCAAGGGGTGCGACACCTCGCAATGGTGATCGAACCGGGCGGAGCCGGTTCTGCGGCCGGATCCCGGAAAGCGTCCCGTGGATCGGTCAGTCCGGTACGCCGTCAGCCCTCGACGGCCGTCAGCTCTGGACGTAGGTCGCGAGGAACCTGCTGATGCGGCCCACGGCATCGGTGAGGTCGTCCACGTTCGGCAGCGTGACGATCCGGAGATGGTCGGGTTGTGGCCAGTTGAAACCGGTGCCCTGCACAACCATGATTTTTTCGGCGAGAAGCAGGTCCAGGACAAGCCGTTCGTCGTCGGCGATCGGGTGGACGTCCGGGTCGAGACGTGGGAACGCGTACAGCGCACCCCGCGGCTTCACACAGGACACACCCGGAATGTCGTTGAGTAGCTTCCACACCACGTCCCGCTGCTCGTGCAGCCGGCCACCGGGCAGGACGAGGTCACCCGCGCCGTTGTCGTCCTCGAGCGCGGCCCGCATGGCGAACTGGCCCGGGACGTTGGCGCACAGCCGCATGTTGGCCAGGATGTTGAGCCCCTCGACATAGCTGGACGCATGCATGCGCGGGCCCGACAACACCATCCAGCCGGAGCGGAAGCCGGCCAGGCGGTACGCCTTGGACAGCCCGTTGAACGTCACACACACGACGTCCGGGGCAAGGGCCGCGGTGGAGACGTGCTCGGCGTCGTCGTACAGGATCCGGTCGTAGATCTCGTCCGAAAAGATCATCAGGTTGTGCTGGCGGGCGAGTTCGATGATGCCTTCGAGAACCTCGCGGTCGTAGACCGCGCCGGTCGGGTTGTTCGGGTTGATCACTACGATCGCGCGGGTCCGCGCGGTGATTTTGGCGGCGATATCGCCCAGGTCCGGCATCCAGTCGGCCGACTCGTCGCACATGTAGTGGACGGGCCGCCCGCCGCACAGGCTGACCACGGCCGTCCACAGCGGGTAGTCCGGCGCCGGGAGCAGCACCTCGTCGCCGTCGTTGAGGAGCGCCTGCAGCGACATCATGATCAGTTCCGAGACGCCGTTGCCGAGGTAGACACAGTCGGTGTCGATGCCGGTGATGCCCTTTCCGCTCGAGTACCGGACCACGGCCGCGCGTGCGGATGCCAGACCCTTGGAGTCGCTGTACCCCTGGGCCTCGGCGAGGCTGTTCACCACTGCCTCAAGGACCGCCGGCGGCGCACAGAAACCGAACGGCGCGGGGTTGCCGATGTTCAGCTTGAGGATGCGTTGACCAGCTGCTTCCAGCTTCGTCGCCTGGTCCAGGACGGGGCCCCGGACGTCGTAACAGACCCCGGTGAGTTTATCGGACTGGGTGAACTCCATGAGCCAAGGGTAGGTGCACCGTCCACCGGGTTTTCTCGCCCATGACGAGTGGGCCACATGCTGAGTATGTTCCGCACGCATGGCACAGGACTTAAAGGACCATAGCGACGGGATCATTCTTCTCCCGTCCGGCAGCCGATCCGGGAGGTCCGGGAGGTCCGGGAGGTCTACGTTCCCGGGTCGCCCAGAGGTCCGGGAGGCCCATGTCCGCTGGCTACTCGGCGCGGTGCCGCGGGAGGTGGTGCGGGGCGTTGCCCTGGTAGGCGGCGCGCAGTTTCTCCGGGGTGAGGGTGGAGGCTGCCGGTCCGAAACCGAACTGGTGACGGTTGAGTAGCCAGACGCTGTCGCAGGTCAGGTGGGCCAGCGCGAGGTCGTGGGTGGATATCACGACGCTGGTGCCCCCCGACCGCACGGTTGTGAGCGCGGACAGCAACGCCTGCTGGGACATTATGTCCACGCCGTCGAACGGCTCGTCGAGCAGCAGGAGGTGTGGTTGCTGGGCGATGGCACGAGCGAGGAGCACCCGCTGACGCTGTCCACCGGACAGCGTCTCGAACCGGTCACGGGCATGGTGGGTGAGCCCAACCGTTTCCAGGGCACGCGCCGCAATCGTCCGGTCTGTGAAGGTGGGTCGCCGCACCCAGCCGACCGACCGGTAACGACCCATGAGAACGACCTGGGCGACGGTTACACGGAGTTCAGGTCCCAGGGCGTCGACCTGCGGGACGTAGGCGACCCAGCGGCGAGCCTGCATCGGTGGCCGGCCGAGCACTGTCACCGATCCGCTCACCACCGGGGCAAGCCCGAGAACCGCTTTTATCAGCGTCGACTTTCCGGCGCCGTTCGGACCGATGACGGCCGCGGTACGGCCGATTTCGACCGTTCCATGGACGTCCTCCAGCACCGGAACCCGGCCGTAGGCGACCGTAGCCCGGTCGAAAATGACGGCTGGGGACGTTTCAGGTGTTTCACCCGATTCGATCGTATTTGATCCGACCGGATTCGATCCGGCCGAATCATCGGGATCGCCTGGTCGGGTTGACCGCCGAGAGGACGCGGTCGCGTCCTGCTTTGCAACGTTTACCGCCCTTGTATTCGATTTCTTGAATGTTGAGCTCGGCAGCCACCGCGTTGCCTCGGTCATGCTTCGAGACGGTACGGCTACCGGACGCGTCCGGCATTGTGGGCGGTGACTCCGCCGGCCATCTCACCTGCGCAGGCTGATGCGATCCACGTTTGAATGTCATGCCCGTGCGACCGCTACCGGGTAGCGGTCTGCCTGGCATGGATCACGATGTGCGGTAGGTGATGCTGACCCGCCGGTTCTGGCCACGGCCGGCGCTGTTGTCCGAGCCGTCCGGGTTGGTGTTCGGCGCAACCGGGTTGGCGGCGCCGTGCCCGGTCGCCGAGACGAGAACAGCGGGCGGGGCTTTCGGACGCAGCAGGTCCGCGACGGCGTTCGCCCGTCGTTGGGACAAGATCACGTTGTATGCGGGCGTGCCGGTGCTGTCGGTGTAACCGTTGACGCCAATCGTGCCGGTCGCCTTGCTGATCTTCTCCGCGATGCCGGCGAGCTGGCCACGGGCCACCTCTGTCAGGTCGGCCGAGTCGAACGCGAAGAGCACGTCCGAACTGATCGTCACGGCCACGCCGGAGCCGTCATGCCGTTCGGTACGGAGCGCGACAACTGCCCGTTCGACGTCGATCGGCCGGATCGCGGCCGCCGGATCAATTTCCCTGATCGATTCGATGATCGCCTGTTCGGTCACTGTGGGTGAAGTTTCCGGAGCTTCTGTCGCGGCGCGGGCTGTCGGCACACACACCCACGAGACGGCGGCGGTGACCACAGTCAGGACGGCCACGCCGAGACCCGTCAGGGCGGGACCAGGCCGTACGGTGACGCCACGGATGAGGGTCCCCACAGGGATCACCGGCCGACCGGGACGTCGTCGAACAGCAGCCGGTCGTCGGCGTAGACGTCGAGTGTCCGTACGTCCGCAGGTGGAGCGGCAAAGGTGTACGAGGCGCTGACCGGGGTGTTGTTGACGGTCTTCGTCCTGGGACCGCTCGCGCCGAGTTCGATGTTGCGGCTGTCCTGGACGATGACATAGCGCTTCAGGTTGACGCTGTCGACGAGGGTGACCGCCGGGCTGTGCGCCCCGAACATGTCGAAGACCGAGATCTCCTTGTCCCGCGGGGCGTCGGTGTATTTCGGTGTCCACACCACGGTGAGAGTGGTGAGGCGTCCGTCCACCTTCAGGTCGACGAAGCCGACGTCGATGGTCCCCGGTGCGCTGCCAGGCGCGCGGAAACTGGTCGTCCGGCTGGCTGCGGGGACGTCTACGGCAACCGTCCGGTTCGCCTGTGTCGTGCTGGCGGGCCCGGGGGCCGTAGACCGGTCACCGGGGGCAGGTGTGTCATGCGAGCCGGAGCAGCCCATGACGAACAGGGTGATTACGCCGATCAGAATGGTGAGGGTGGTGACCGGCGTCAGCCGGGTTCTCATCCGGTGGAGCATCCGGACCTCCCGCATGTGTGCGACGACGGTACGCGATCCCGATTATGCGGACAGATCCGGGCCCAGGGCCCTTCGGTGGCCAGGTCTGTGGACAACCGACCTGTAGCCGATCGACCTGCGGATGATTGGTGGACAACTGACCTGTGGGTAACTGTTGGCCTGTGGGAACCGTGCGGGCAACCGCCCTGCGCGGGACGGCCCGCCGGAAGCGGCCGAGCCGTCCTGCGCAGGGCTCAGATAAGCCCGAGCAGCCAGCGGATTTCCCTGCCGAGCGCGCGTGGCTCGCGCAGTGGTGCCCGGAACGGGAGGTGGATTTCCTCGGCTCCGGAGGGTCCTATCCGCCACATGTCCAGGCCGCGGTGATCGAGCCGGGTGATCTGTGTGCCGGCGAGTTCCTGTGCGCGGGCTGACCGCACTATCCTCGCAGGTCTGGGACCGGGTGACCGCCACGTACCGTCGTCCTGGTCGGGATCGACGGCGACCGCGTACTCGGCGAGTCGGCGGATCTGTTCGGCGTGGACCGTGTTGAGATGTGTCACCAGGTCGGGTGCGTAGGCCGCTATGAGGTCCGGCTCGGCCAGGGCGTAGGCGACCAGGTCGATGCGGGTCCCGGAACTCTCGGTGGTCCGTATGCGCACGTGGTCGCGTCCACGTGCGGCCTGCGGTGTCCGTTGGCTGCCCTTTGTCGTGGGCGCGGTGGTTGCCTCCGGCGGCGTCCCGGGGAGGCCGGTCGACCTCGGGTCACCACGATCCGTCGACGTTCGGGTTGCCGCGGTGCCGGGATCCGTGGGGGTGAGCATGTAAAGGACGACTTCGGCGACGACCATCGCGATCGCGACGAGATCCTGCTCCTGCCCGGACGGGCCGATGGGCGGACGCGGCGCCGTGCAACCCGGGCTGGCCAGCCGCGCGATGACGTCCGCCGTCGGGCCGGGAACGACGCGCAGGGAACCGGACAGGACGAGGCGTTCGCCCTGTGATCCATGGATGTCGACCCGCGCTCTCGACCGGTGTTGGTGTCGTCACGATACCATCCGCTAAGGTATGGCTACCTTCTCTTAGGTAGGGATAACCTAATTAATCTTCAGTTTGCACGCAATGGAACGACATCGGATCACGAAAGATCACATCAGGTCATGCTGGTCACGTTGACAAACCCACTGAAAGCTTCATAGAGGCGACGGATGCGCCCGGATGATGCCCGCGATGCGGGTCGCTGGCAGGCCAAAGGCGGCGCGATGATGTTCCTTTCGCGCTGCCGGAGGCCCTGAATCCCTGGAGTGCTAGGGGTCAAAGGCGGCGCGATGACGTTCCTCTTGCGCCCGGGGTTCCTACTGGACCCGAGATCCGGAAGCCGATCTGAGAGGTTCGGGAGGCCTGGCTCCCCGGGCCACCGCGAGGGCGGTGCCGACCGGCGCCGTTCGACCCCGATGATGAGCAGTTTCTGGTTGGCTATGATACGTAAAGTGTTGAGTTTGGATGATGCTTCGGATGACACTGTCGATCCAAAACAATGTGTGAACAACTACCGTAGAGGGCAGTCACGATCTGCTGGGTTGGCGGAGGCCTCCAGCGTCCCCTGGGGGCCTCTGGTCGCGCGAGAAGGAAGATGATAACGCGGCCTTTGGTCAGTTGGCCGTCAGGTGTTCCGCGACGTTGCGGCCTCGGCGAGGAGGTGCTGGGTGATCTTCAAGTGGGTGGGTGATGGTCGCCCGTATCCCGACCACGGGTTGAGCCAGCGGGAGTGGGCGGCGATTCCGCCGCGCCAGGTCAGGTTGGACCAACTGGTCACAACCAAGCGGGTGCTCGCGCTGGACGTCCTGCTCGACGAGGACTCGACCTTCTACGGAGATCTGTTTCCCCACGTCGTCGACTGGGACAACACGCTCTACCTGGAGGATGGGCTGCATCGGGCCGTTCGTGCCGCGTTGCAGCAGCGCAACTCGATTCACGCCCGGGTACACGTTCTGCAGCAGCCTCAGCAGGGGGTGGACCCGGCGAGCATAGCCGGTTCCCGGCTGGGGGCTAGTCCCCGCTGATCAGATAGGTGGTGAAGTCGTCATCGCCGACTTTGCCGAAGATATATGACGGACAGTCATCGGACGGTTTGTAGGCGACGATCGGCTTCCACACGGGCAGACGGGATACCTGGACGAGGGAGCCACCGACGATTGCGCGGGCCTCCGCCAGGGTCCGGTCGCGATCGTTGATCCGCTGATACCACGACCCACACCAGCGGATCTCCTTTGGTCTGCTCGTCCACGCGGGGGTGTGGAAGAACCACAACAGGTATATCTCGCGGAACAGCAGCGCCATCACCAGGATGGTCAGCAGCGCGCGGACGAAGTTCC
This sequence comes from Protofrankia symbiont of Coriaria ruscifolia, assembly GCF_900634745.1. Taxonomy (NCBI): domain Bacteria; kingdom Bacillati; phylum Actinomycetota; class Actinomycetes; order Frankiales; family Frankiaceae; genus Protofrankia; species Protofrankia symbiont of Coriaria ruscifolia. The sequence goes on along the minus strand of NZ_CAAAFR010000203.1, from coordinate 41,665 downwards.
CGGCTCGGCTTGACGCGAGGACGGGGCTCACAGGACCAGAAGCCTAAAGCGTCCCGGATGGATCTTCAGCAGTGCATGCGGGTGTGTCTATTCATCAAGGGCATACAGGGGCATGCCGTGTCCCTGGCGGCGGTGCGGCATGGGGGTGTCTGTTGTTGCGGGGACCGCAGTTTGTTCGTCCGACCTTTGTAGATCACTAGAAACTGTTTTGTGACTGTACGTCGGTTTATATGTCGCCCAAAGTAACAGAATCTCCAGTTCTGATCATGCCGTCGGACCGGATGGCGACGTACACCCCGCAGTTGATGTGCCCGTAGTGGGCTTGCAGCTCCTTCGGAATCCTGATGTCACGCTTCCCCGTCCGCGGGTTGACAGTGGTCGCGGCGCACCTGGCGGTGGGCACGAGCACCTCGGCGCGCACCTTCCCGAGATGGATCTCACGTCCCACCCAGTCCAGTTCCGACCAGGCGTCGACATCGTCCACATAGATGTTGGCCCGGAACCGCAGGTGGTGGACGTGCGTTCCCAGACGCTCCTGGAGATCACGAACGGACGCCATGTTGATGATCGAGACGGCCCGCATCATCTCAGTGGAGACGACAGCGACGTCGGTGAACCGGTGGCCGTCGGATCCGGTCACCAGCCGTGGCCGGTCTCCCTCCAGTGTGTCCGCGAGCAATGTCGCGAAGTAGTCCTCCACAGCAGCCCGGTCCTGCGCGCTGCCCAGGTCGGCGACCAGCCTCCCAGCGGGGTGCTCGAGGGTGAGTAGTCCGCTGGCGACGTCGTACCGGCTCACCACGCGTGCCAGCTCCTCGTCCTTCGCGAGCATCAGGAAGCGGGTCTTCGGCAACGGCTGTGGATGCGCATCGTCGAAAACGGTCTCGGGCCTTGCCAGCGCGTACACACGGTCCATAGGGACGCCTTCGCCCGCGGACAGCGTCACCGCGTCCAGTGGTTCGGCCGACAGACCCTTGATCGGATACCGGTACAGGTGGGTGATCCGCGCCACGCTCTCGACGCTACCGGCCGGGACGAGTACCTGCGACGACGGTCAGGGGGTATGGCCGAAGGTGGCGCGAGAGTTTTTTCGCGCTACCGGAGGCTGTCAGGGGTATGGCCGAAGGTGGCGCGAGAGTTTTTTCGCGCCACCTCCGGTCCACCGATGATCAGGAGACAGGCGTGCCGCGGCGGCGCCTGCCGAGCAGAGCGACCGCGCCGATCCCGATCCCGATCAGACCGACGACCAGGCCCGCGATGCCCAGTCCACGGGCTGTACCGTCGGAGTTGTCCGTGCTGTTCGACGCCGTGTTGATCAGGGCTGCGGTGCCGGCTGCGGGGGATGCGCCGGCCGCCGAGGCACCATGCGAAGCCGTGTTGTCGGAGCCTGCCGCGGTGAGGGTCAGCACCGGTGCCGGGTGCTCGGGTTCGTTCTGACCCGGCTGCGCCACGTCGATCCAGCGCACGACCTCGCCGTTGCTGTAGGTCTGCAGGGTCTTGAACGCGAGCGTGCCTGCCTTGTCGGGCAGCGGTCCGGCCGAGACGTTGAACACGGCGAACTCGCCCGGCTTGATCGCCGTGTCAGCGGAGGACGCGATCCAGGTGATCTGAGCGATCACCTCGGAGATGGATCCGTCGTCGCTCTTGATCGGTTGGGCCAGCTTGGTCTTCGCAACCTCGTAGCTCCAGCCCGGGTGCGGCTCGATCGACACCGAGCTGATTGGGGTGTCGGTCGGGAACTGCACTTCCAGCTTGGTCGTGGACGCGTCGTCCCGTTCGGTCGGAACCTTGAACGACACAGTGGTGTAGCTGCCGGCAGTGGCTGATTTCGGCTGCACGGTGACATGTGCGGACGCCGG
>NZ_CAAAFR010000203.1:38068-39784 GCF_900634745.1 Protofrankia symbiont of Coriaria ruscifolia | reverse complement strand
CTGCCGGCAGTGGCTGATTTCGGCTGCACGGTGACATGTGCGGACGCCGGCAGCGCAAAGGCGATCACACCGGTGAGGGCGGCGCCGAGCACGGCTATGCCACGGGTGGTGCGGGACATACTGATCCTCTCGGGAAACCTGCCTCCTGCCGGCGAGACAGTCATGCTTTTTCACGCCGCCGGAGGAGGCCGCGGGCATACGTGCGTACGAAGCGTTGACCCGGACACGCGTGCACCCCACCGGCGTAAGCGGCCGGGCCCGACCGGCGGGTCCGACCGGTGGACGTCAGCGGCAAGCCGACACCGGAGGAGTCCGGGACACGCTCGCCGCCGCCGGATCCGACGGCGGACGTTGTCCGGAGGCGAGGAAGGGTGGCGCGGGGCGGATGGAAACGCGTGGCGGCAGGCCGGTTCCGGCCGGACCCGCAAGTGGGTTCAGCCGGCGGTGGCCGTACGGACGGACGGCGGCCCGCGCCGCCTGCCGGCGCGGACGAACAGGCGTCCGCCCATGGACGCCGACGGTGTGGACGCGGCGGGTGGACACCTGCCGGGCATGCCGGCGGCGCGGACAGCGTCCGGTCCGATCGTGAGCAGGACGTTCAGTATGGCGGCGAACCTGCGGGCGGCCTGGAACAGCAGGCTGGCGCAGCGGGAAAGCATCCGAAACCGGACGACCGCCGAGCGCAGGACGGTCGTGGTCCACAGCCCCTTCTCGGCTCGGCGGAGCATGCTGGCGACAAGCCCGGCCGCCACGGCGTGTACGGCGGTCATCGCGACGCCGTCGTGGAGTACCGCCGCGGGTGCCATGTCCGCACTGTGCGACGTGAGCGCGTTGTGCGACATGATCGTGAATGTGGCGTGTAGGACGATCTGGGTCAGACCGACCCCGGCGAGCATGGCGGTAACGTGTCGCTCCCGCCCGGCGAGTCCGTACGCGATACGGGTGATCAGCCCGAACGCGCCCAGGAACAGGGCCGCGGACGGCCGGTGGCCGCCGGCCGCGGTATGCGCCGCCACAGCAAGACAGACCGAGGAGCCGGCAAAGGTGGACGCGCGCATGCCTCGCCCGGCGGCCGTCACGGGAACCGCGGCTGTCACGGGAACCGCGGCTGTCACGGGAACCGCGGCCGTTTCGGGAACTGCGGCCGTTTCGGCGACGGCGGGCAGTGCTGTGCGCGCACTCACGGCGGTCAGCTTGCCATATCCCGCTGTGCGGGGAGCATGCCGTTCCGTTGCCGGCCGTTCCGTTGCGGGTCGGTCTGCTTCAGGTCGGCCCGATCCGGACCGTTCTGTCCTGGATCGGTCCGCTTGCGCGATCCGCGCCGGCGGGACACCAGCGCCGTGGCGCCGAGCAGGCCGAAGCCGATGCCGATGGTGATCGTGGTCAGCGTCCGGGCAAGGTCCATTGGCCCGGCGATCGGGGCGCTGGCCCGATACAGCACGCCCAGGTCGCCGAAACCGCCGACCATGGCGATGACGAAGCCGGCGGTTCCGGCAAGATAAGGGCCGGCGGTCGAGCGCCGCACCAGCAGGACGGCCGCGGCCAACCCGAGGATCCAGGCGACCATCTCGATGATGTTGCCGTAGACGAACCCCGACAGCCGGCCCTCGACCCGGGAGAAGGCGACGAGGGTCGAGTGGGTGACGTCCACCCCGACGATTGCCGTGACGGCCGCGGCCAGCGCGATACCTCGGCGCTGGTGGAGTCCGCTGGCCG
>NZ_CAAAFR010000203.1:19155-38043 GCF_900634745.1 Protofrankia symbiont of Coriaria ruscifolia | reverse complement strand
GCCGCGGCCAGCGCGATACCTCGGCGCTGGTGGAGTCCGCTGGCCGCGACGCCGGCGGCGACCACCACCCCGAGTGCGAGCCACGGCACCGGGGACGGCCCCGGAACCCAGTCGAGGGTGCCGGTGGTGAGGACCACCCGATCGTCCACGGTCAGGGGGATCGTCCAGGCGTAGATCTGGTGGAAGCGGGCGGGTGCGGCTCGTACGACCGGTGGATCCTGCGTGCCCATCCAGTGGGTGCGGTGGTCGTGCCAGACGGCGGTCCGGCCGTCGGCGATCTTCTCCCAGTGCGACGCCGTCTTGTCGTCCCTGCCGCTGTCGTTCCTGGCGTCGCCGGCCGGGGACGGACCCTGCGGTCCGTACCGACCGCGGTTGAGATACGTGGCGGACGACAGCGTGTTCTGCCAGACGCCGGCGGAATCCACCCGCAGATAGGGCTCGTCGTTGTACCCCTTGACGATGACCGTGTGGTTGCCGGTGACGGTCAGCTTCACCCGGCTGCCGTTTTCCACGGGCACGAGGCTGACATCGTCCACCGCGGGGTTCATGCCGGTCACGGTCGTGTGGAAGTTCGTGGACGAGGCACCACTGACGGAATGCGCCTGCGCGGGCCCGGCCGGGAAGACGAGCCAGCAGACCAGGGCACCGAGGAGCATGAGCGTGCGCCGGAGCACGCGGGTTGACCGGCCCCGGTCGGACGGCCCCCCAGCAGTGACGTTCACGGAGTCTTCATGGGCGCGGAGTCTTCATGGGCGCGGAGTTTAGCCGGCTGAAGAGCGCGATCGTGATTTTTCCCGCGTCCGGAGATCTCGGAAAGCATAGCCCGGCGAGGCTTCGGGAAGTCCTGGGAAGCGGTGGCCGGGCGCGGAGCCCGGCGTTGTCGCCGTCCGCGGGCAGCGAGGTGGACACTGGGCCGGTGGTTCGGCTCCGGATTGACACTGTGCCGCCGCGGGTTGACGCCGTGTGGCACTGGATTCACAGTGCACGGCGCGTCGGCTTCCTGTTCGCGGCCATGCTCGTGGCCGTGGTCGTAACGGCTGCCCCGGCGTTCGCGCATGCCGTGCTCGAACGCAGCGATCCGGCCGGGGGTGGGACCCGGGCGACCCCGCCGTCGCGGGTTGTGCTGACCTTCAGCGAGTCCGTCGCGGTGAACGCCGGCTCGATAACGGTCATCTCCTCGTCCGGTCAGCGGGTGGATGACGGTGCCGCGCGGCACGGGCAGACCGGCAACGAAGCCGTGGTGGGATTGCGTCCCGGGCTTGGCAACGGGACCTATGTGGTCAGCTGGCATGCCGTCTCCGCGGACAGCCATCCGGTCTCCGGCGGTTTCTTCTTCGGGGTCGGGGTGGCGCCGGACGCAGCGGCGGCCGCGTCGGTGTCCACGGGCGCTCGTGGTTCGGCGGCGGTGGACATCCTGGCCGGTGTGGCCCGCTTCGCCGCTTTCGCCGGGCTCGTCGTCCTGGTGGGGGCGGGCTTTTTCCTGCTGGCGCTGTGGCCGGCCGGAGTCGGCCTGCCCGGTCCGCGGCGCCTGTTGTGGACGGGGTGGGGCGTCACCCTCGGTGCGTCCGTTGCGCTGTTGCTGCTGCAGGGACCGTACGGCGGGGGCCAGGGGCTGTCCGCTCTTGCCCGGTGGGATCCGTTGTCGACCACCTTGCACGGCAGGTACGGGCATCTGGTGCTGCTGCGCATCCTCGCGCTGCTGCTCGCGGTACCGCTGCTGCGCACGATCACAGCGGGTCACCGGTGTTCCCTGCTGGAGCTCGCGGGCCTCGCCCTTGTCGCCGCCGTGACCCAGAGCGCGGCCGGGCACGCGGGCGTCGGTGACGATGCGTGGCTGGCAACCGCCAGTCTGACCCTGCACCTGCTGGGCGTTGCCGCCTGGGTCGGCGGCCTCGCGGTTCTCGTGATCTTTCTGCGTTCCACCTCCCGGCGCGGTCCGGCGGACGGCCGGCAGCCTCCCGACGGCATCGAGGTGTCGGCTGCCTGGGCCGACGAGCTCGACGAGGTCCTGCCGAGATGGTCACGCATTGCAATGATGGCCGTCGCCGTGATCGTCCTGACCGGTGTTTACCAGACATGGCGGGAGGTTGGCTCGCTCCCGGCGCTGGATGCCACCACCTACGGCCGTCTGCTGCTGGTGAAGCTCTGGTTCGTGGCGATGATGCTCGGATTCGGCTGGTTGGGGCACAAATGGGTTGCGCGCCACCACCGGCCGGCCCCCACCGCGCTGGCGGCGGGTCACTCGGAGGCCGCCGAGGATACGGCCGGGGACACGCGGGGGACCACGGCCGTGGGCGTGGCCACCCGTGCGGCGGGCCGGGTATCCGGGTCTTCCGAACTCACCGGATCAGCCCTGCCGATCCAGCGGGGATCCCGGGCGCAGGCGAATCATGATCGTGCCGCCTTCGGCCCGCTGACAGTGCGAAAAAAACATGATCGTTCCGCCTTCGGCCCGTCGGGGGAGGCGTCATCGCCGAACCTTCTCCCACGTCCCCGCGTCAGCGAGGGTGCGCTGGCACGTCTGCGCCGGAGGGTCGCGTTCGAGGCGGGAATCGCCGCCGTGGTGCTCGGGTTGACGGCGGTACTGGTCAACTCCGTCCCGGCACGGACGTCGTACGTGCCCCCGTTCTCCGGCACGGTCTTCGCCGGGCCGCTCACCGTCCAGGTGGACATCGCTCCCACCAAGCGCGGGCCGCAGATCCTGCACGTCTATGTTTTCGACCCCGCGGGGAAGGCGCAGCCGCTTGAGGACGCATCGGCTGCGCTGTCGCTTCCGGATGCCGGTGTCGGGCCGTTGCCGGTACCGCTCACCCGGGCGGCGCCCGGTCATGTGATCAGCGAAGACATGCAGGTCCCACTACCAGGTACCTGGCAGCTACGGCTGACGCTACGTGTCAACGACTTCGACCAGTACGTGACCACCCTGTTCTACCAGGTCCGCTAGGGAATTCCCGGTCAAGCATCGTCGAATCATGAAACTGAGGGAATAGACGGGTCGCTGTAGACGGTCGTATAGCAGCCGTTTTCGTACTCATTTTCCTGAGCGAAACAGCCGGGACAGGATGTGTGAACAGCTGACCGGTGCCATGGCGGATCGGAGCGGAGCAGTCGCGTACCGGCCGGATCCTGGTTGGTCAGAGCGACCTCAGGGAGCCGCTGACGGTTGTGAGCTTCGCCGACGGCGCCCCCTCGTCCTCCGTGGTGCCCAGGGCCGGAGCGTTCGCACTCGTGGTACTGATCGACGGATTCGTCGTGGACGTTCCGCGCGGGGTGGGTGGGCTGCCTGCCGGTGGCTGTGTTCCGGGGCTGCCGGAAGGTGTCGTGGGTGCGGTGGGTCCGCTGGTCGCCGTGGGCGCCGGTTGTTCGGGCGGGGTCGTCGTCACCACTGGCTGGGGTGGCGTCGTGGTCGTTCCCGGTGAGGCGTGTACCGGCGGAGCGGGCGAGTTGACCGCGTCGGCTGGGGGGACCGTCTCGGCGAGGGAGAGTTGGGACGACACCAGTGCCACCTCGTCCGGGAGCCCGAGGTCGGACGTGGCCGGCTCGGTGCGCTGGGTGGACGACTGCTGGGTGGATCCACCGGCAACCGTGGAGTCGATCGTGGTCGACGATCCGGATACGGGTGAGGGGCCCACGGGGGACGTTTCTGGCTCCCCGGACGAACCCGGTGTGATCACCACGGTGCCGGGGCGGTGGGCATTGGTGTCGGATGCGACGGTAGGCCAGTTGATCGCGACGGCGACACCGATCGCGGCGATGACCAGTGACCCGACAGCCGTCGCGATCGAACGGTTGCGCCAGCGTTGCGATCCGGACGGGCTCCTTCCGCCAGGGAGCCCACGGACGAGTGGCATGACCGTGGGCACGTCCGGCTGGCCGGGTCGCGCATCCCTGCCCGCCACCGTGCCCACGACCAGGGTCCTGTTGCCGTCCGCCGTCCCGGCGTCGGCCGGCGGACGGCCCGGGCCGGATGCGCCGTTACGGGCGGTGGCGGCAGCAGCGGTCGCAGCGGCCCGGTCGAAGGTGCGCGAAAGCCCCTCCCGCAGGGTGGTCGGCGCTGCCACCATTGGTGTCGCAGCGAGCATTTCCTGCGGAGTGACACCGTGCGGTACCGGGGCTGCCTGTACCTGCGGTGAGCCCGACCATGCCAGCGAGCTGCCGCGGGCCAGCTCCAGCAGCCATGAATGCAGCCGCGTGGGGTCACTGAGCGGACTCAGGCGGCTGCGGGCGACGAGGGCGAACGCCGTGCCCGCGGCGGCGTGCGCGACCGTCGGCTCGCCGAGGATCAACAGGCACACGGAGAAGACGTCGTCGGCGTACCGGTCGTAGAGATCGTCGAATGCCTCCCGCTGGCCGTGGCGGATTCGCATGACGATGTCGGCATCGATCTCGGCATCGATTTCAGGACTTCTTGATCGCATTTGATTACTGAAGGCAATGGGATGAGTGAGAGGTGTGCCTGCAGGGGCCGCACCGTTGAAGGCGGTGCGGCTGATAGCGCCATCCATCAGTGCACTCTCCCGGATCCCCCATTGGCGGCTTCTGTCGCAGCCGCGCCCTGATGCAGACGGAGTGACACCACCATCACCAGTTACGGTAGAACGTCCTGGTCATGTCATGGGGAATCTCCGGAAAACTTTGTTGTCACATGCCGGACTTCGAACGTCCCCCGACAGGGCCGTGGCCACCGTCCCCGCCACTGACGAGCCGGGACGGTGGTGGGAACAACGGCGCGGAAGACGGCCGCGGATCCACGTCCCCGGGTCCCGAAGGACGAGCCCTGGTCGAATGATCAGGACACCGAATGGTCAGGATGGTTGTTGAGCGAGGGTTACCTCGGTGGTCAGTGTCTGACCGTTGTGGGTATAGGTGATCGTCACCTTGCTGCCGATAGCGTATGAGCGCACGGCGGCGATGAGGCCGTCCACGCTGGTGATCCGGCGGTTTCCCAGCTTGGTGATGACATCGCCCGGCTGGAGCCCGGCCTGCTGCGCCGGCCCGTTTCCGACCAGGTTCCCGATGACGGCACCGGTCCCCTCACCCGTCGGATCGGACTGGCTCGCTCCCGCGGTCGACGCGCTGACGCCGAGGTACGGATGCTTCGCGGCACCTCCGGTGATCAGCTCTTCGGTGATGGACTGGGCGTAGTTGGCCGGGATCGCGAACCCGACGCCGATGTTGCCGGACTGCTGTTGCTGGTTGCCGAAACCACCGCCGCTCGAGCTCACGGTGGCGATCGCCGAGTTGATGCCGATCAGCTCACCCTTGCTGTTGACCAGCGGGCCGCCCGAGTTGCCCGGGTTGATCGGAGCGTCGGTCTGGATGGCGTCCAGAACCGCGTTGTTGTCCTGGACGTTGGCATCGCCGGTCCGTACCGGCCGGTGCACAGCACTGACGATGCCCGAGGTCACGGTGCCGCTCAGGCCGAGGGGGCTGCCGACCGCAATCACCAGTTCACCGACTGCGACCGTGTCGGAGTTGCCGAAAGTCGCCGGCTTCAGGCCGTTCGCATCGATTTTGATGACCGCGAGGTCGGAACTCGGATCGGTACCGACGATCTTTGCGTCGTAGTTCTTGCCGTCCTGCGCGGTCACCTTCAGCGAGCCGCCTTGCGAGGCGTCGGACACCACGTGGTTGTTGGTGAGGATGTAGCCGTCCTGGCGGACGATCACGCCGGAGCCGGTGCTCGCCTCGCTCCTGGACGAGACGGAGATCGTGACCACGCTGGGGAGGATGGCCTGCGCGGCGGCCGACACCGTGTCGGACGCGGCCGGTGACGTGCCGCCTGAGCTACCGCTGTTGCGCAGCAGCCCGCCTGAGGACGCCACGGTCTGACTGCTGTTGTCGTTGCCGGCTACGAGAGCCCCCACGCCGCCGCCCACACCGGCCGAGACCAGCGCGAGCGCGATCGCGGCGGCGACCAGCCTGCGACGGTGCGGTGGTGGCATCGACGGTCCGGCAGTCTGCGTGGGGCCGTGGTACGGGCCGATCGGTGGCGCGGGTGGCCCGTAGAACGGGTTCCCCACGCCGAGTGGTCCGCCGGGGTATCCCGGACCGCCGGGTCGGGTCGGGTCGGGGGCCGGGGACGCTCCCCGGCCGCTGCCGGACGTGCTCCCGGACGCGGTTGGGACACCCGCCTCCGGTGCGTTCCACGGCGTGTCCCACCAGATCCGGCCGGGTGCCTCACCGGGACCACCGGAATAGGGTTGGGGTCCGCTCGAGGTCCGGTCGGGATCGAATGGACTGTTTCCGGACGACGAGGCCGCGGAGAACGATGCCGGTGTCGCTGCCGGCGGGCCGGCCGGTCTCTGCCATGGAGAGCCGCCGGGGTCGGCGGGAGCCAGGCCCGTACCAGTGGATACGTAGGGCGTCGTAGGCCTCGGTGGGGTCGGTCTGTCGGATCCTGGGCCGCCCAGTAGCGGGCCGCCGCCGGCGGCAGCCTGAGTCGGCTGAGCGTTGGCGACGGGGTAGGGGTCGGCATCCGGTACCGCCCAGTCTGAACCGTCCCGGCCGGTCGCGACTCCGTCGATGTCGTCGTCGGGTGCGTGCGCGTTCAAAGATGATCCGTCCGCGAAGGTGGCGAAGGGGGGCCGCGTGCTCATGGTACGAACCTTCCCCTCACAAGCTGAGTGAATACTGAAGTACAGACAACAGTCGGCTGAGACACGACGCCGGACAGTGTCCGCAGCCCGGCACAGCCTGAGCTGGTAGTACTGGTCAACGCCCTCGCTGGGTGGCAGATGGGCGATGGCGGCGACGTCAAGGTGCGAGGTGCCGCGTCAAGGTACGAGGTGCCGCGTCGCGCCGGCAGACGCGTCCACCCCGCCTCGGGCATCCACCTGCGACCTCCCACGAAGTGCCTTCACAAGGGCCTCCTGCGCCTTCACGAGGGCCTCCCGCAACAGGCCTCGTCACCACGAGGGGCTCTTACCGCAACGGGGCTTTTGCCACAACGGGTATTACAACGGGCCCCTCGCACCGCCTTCCCACCCCGCCTCCGCCGTCGCGACACGAATCCCGGCCTCCCGCGACGACCACTCAGTAGCTTCTCAGGCGCGGTTCAGGCCGTTCTCACCGCGGTCGTCGACTGTTGAACCGTGAAGCTGCCGAAACGTTTTGGGGACGACCGTCCCGCCGGCCCGTCTCCGTCCGGATCGCTTGGTGCGGTGCCCGCGCGCAGCGAGTCCCATGACCGTGTGGTGTCTATCACAGGCGGGCAATCTGTCACCCGCGCGCCCGGCCTGCCGGAGCCCGACGAACCTGTGCGCACGAGCATCCTCGTCGAATCCGGGCCGGCGGACGTCGACGCCGACGGCGAGATGTCCCGACCGTTACCCGGATCCGAGCCCGACGGTCCGCGGACGATCCCGTTGCAGGCCCCGGGCGGACCCGACGGTCAGGACGCGGCCGCCGGCTGCCGGACCGCGGTGGCGGTGCAATCGCGCGGGACGCCTCCGCCGCGGTCGCGGCAGCAGCCTCTCGTCGAGGTGGTCGTCCCGGTCTACAACGAGCAGGAGGCCCTCGACAGCAGTATCCGGCGGCTGCACGACTACCTGACCCGTCGCTTCCCCTTCGGCTGGCGTATCACGATCGCCGACAACGCCAGCACCGACGCCACCCCGATCGTCGCCCGGCGCCTGGTCGGCGAGCTGGACCGGGTACGCATGACACGGCTGAAGGCCAAGGGCCGCGGTCGGGCCCTGCGGGCGGTCTGGTCGTCCTCGGACGCCGACGTCGTGGCGTACATGGACGTCGATCTCTCCAGCGGTCTTGAGGCGTTTCTGCCCCTGGTCGCGCCCCTGCTGTCAGGCCATTCGGACGTCGCGATCGGATCCCGGCTCGTTCGCGGTTCCCGGGTCGTCCGGGGGCCGAAGCGAGAGATCATTTCGCGCTGCTACAACTCGATGTTGAGAGCGGCCTTTCACACCTCCTTCCGGGATGCCCAGTGCGGGTTCAAGGCCGTGCGGGCGGACGTGGCCCGTGCGCTCCTGCCCGCTGTCGAGAACAACCACTGGTTCTTCGACACAGAACTGCTGCTGCTGGCCGAACGTAACGGCCTACGCATCCACGAGGTGCCGGTCGACTGGACCGACGACCCGGACTCGCGGGTCAACGTCGTGGCAACCGCGATGGAGGACATCCGCGGAATGATCCGGGTTGCTCACCGCATCCTCGCCGGACGGGCCGGGGTGGACCTGCCACCGCAGGTCCGCGCCGCACGACTGCCTCGCGACATGGGCCGTCAGCTCGGGACGTTCGCGGCGATCGGGGTGTGTTCGACTCTTGCGTACGTCGTCGCCTACGCGCTGCTCCGCCAGGGCGGGACGTCGTCCTTCGCGGCCAACTTCGTCGCGCTGTTCGTCACGGCCGTGGGCAACACCTGGGCCAACCGGCGCCTGACGTTCGGGCAGGTGGGAAGCGAGGGGGCGCTACGCCAGTTCGCCGAGTCCGGAGCCGTGTTCGTGCTGGGGCTTGCGGTGTCCTCCGCCGGGCTCGGACTGCTGCATGCGCTCTGGTCGTCGTCCGGGGTCCTTGTCGAGATCATCACCGTGCTGCTCAGCGGCGCGCTGGCCACGGTGGTGCGATTCGTGCTGATGCGAGCCTGGGTCTTCCACCCCGCCCGGTCCCCCCGCGCCCGCGACACCTCGCCCGGAGGTGGCGCCTCGACCGAAGGGAGGAGCGGGACCGCGAGGAGCAGCCGTCCGCGCCACACCGTGCCGCCCACGCGGCAGGACGGTAAGGCGGTAGGACAGTAAGGCGGTGGGGGTCGTACCACAGCCCTACCGCGTGGTGCGAGCAGACATCCTCCACCGATACGACGATGCTGCAACTGCGGCACCGGTGCCGCAGGAGGCACCGGGCGTTCGGCCGGGGAGGTTGGGATGTCGGATATCCACGTACCGGCGGCTTACGGAGTACCAGCGAATCACGCGGTACCGACCAGCCGTGACGTCCTGTCCACTCACGAGGTCGTCAACCAGGTTCCGCCGCTCGTCGGCTACGACGCCTTCACCACGGACACGGCTCTCGTCGAGGCGGTGCACCGCCACGGTGCGGGATGGGCTGTGGACGAGCTGTCGGCCCTGGGACGCCTCGCCGGCTCGGCCCGGGCCCGGGAATGGGGTGAGGCGGCCAACCTCTACCCGCCCGAGCTGCACACCCATGACCGTTACGGCTACCGAGTGGACGAGGTCCGGTTCCATCCCGCCTACCACGAGTTGATGACGGTCGCGGTACGCAGCGGTATCGCTGGCGGTCCGTGGCGTAACCCGATACCCGGAGCACACGTGGCCCGCGCCGCCGCCATGATGATCTGGTCCCAGGTGGACGCCGGGCACACCTGCCCGATCTCGATGACCTACGCGGCCGTTCCCGCGTTGCGGGTTGACCCGGATCTCGCCGCGCGGTGGGAGCCGCTGCTGACCGCCCCGCACTACGATCCGGGGCTGCGCCCGTCCGCGGCCAAGGCCGGTGTGCTCGCCGGTATGGCGATGACGGAGAAGCAGGGCGGGTCCGACGTCCGCGCGAACCTGACCCGCGCCGTCCGCCGGAGCGGCGACGACGGTACGTATGCCATCACCGGGCACAAGTGGTTCTGTTCGGCGCCCATGAACGACGTGTTCTGCGTGCTGGCGCAGGCTCCTGGCGGGTTGTCGTGTTTCGTCGTTCCCAGGGTGCTGCCCGACGGGACCCGCAACGTCTTCAGGCTGCAGCGGCTCAAGGACAAGCTGGGCAACCGGTCGAACGCGTCGTCGGAGGTCGAGTTCGCCGGTACGACCGGCTGGCTGCTCGGCGAGGAGGGACGCGGGGTTGCCACGATCGTGGAGATGGTCGCGCTGACCCGGCTCGACTGCGTGCTGGGGACGGCCGCGCTGATGCGCTTCGGCGTGGCCCAGGCGCTGCACCACGCCGCCCACCGGCGCGCCTTCGGCCGGTATGTCCTCGACGCCCCGCTGGCCCGCAACGTGCTGGCGGACCTGGCGGTGGAGGCCGAGGCCGCCCTGGTGCTCGGAATACGGCTGGCTGCGACCCTCGACTCCAGGCCGGCGCGCCCCGCCGGGGGCGCATCCACCGGTGGCGCTGCCCCGGCCGACTCGGAGCGGGCGATCAGGCGTTTCGGTACTGCCGTGGCGAAGTTCCACGTGTGCAAGCGCGGCCCCTCGCACCTGGCCGAGGCCCTGGAGTGCCTGGGTGGAAACGGCTACGTCGAGGAGTCGGGAATGCCCCGCGCTTATCGGGAGGCTCCACTCAACTCGCTCTGGGAGGGCACGGGAAACATCAACGCTCTGGACGTCCTGCGGGCGATGGGTCGTGAGCCCGGGTGTGTCGAGGCGTTCGACGACGAGATCGACGCTGTCGCGGGCAGCGACCGCCGGCTGGACGAGGCTGCCCGCAGCCTGCGCCGTGAGCTCGCGGCGGTCGACGAATACGGTGCCCGCCGGCTGGTCGAGCGGATGGCGCTCGTGCTGCAGGCCGCGTTGCTGGTCCGCTACAGCACTCCGGCGGTGGCGGACGCGTTCTGTGCCTCGCGCCTGGAAGGCGGTGGAGGATACGCGTTCGGAACCCTTCCGGCGGGGTTGGACCTCACAGCTATCCTCGAGCGTCATCGTCCGAAGCTCTGACCGTCCCATGCGCTGTGGTCGCGGTGCGTGAGGCGATGCGTGGGTCGCCGTATTGCGAAGCCGGTCCGGCGGGTTCCAGGAGGCCCAGATCCCCAGGTTCCTGTGTTAATGGTGAGGAGCCGGATCATCCGGATGATCCGGCTATGGGTTGATTACGCAGTGTTATGATATGACCGTGGGGATCCGGGTGGGTCGTGCCGCGGAAACCTATGGCGGATACGCTTAATATCGCTGTTCCGACGACATCGGCACAACCGCCGCCGTGCGAACCTGACCGGAGGATGCCCGCGTGGTCCGAGGAGACTCCGACCCCCGGGGCGGCCGACGAGGTGATCCTCGAAGCGACCCGCGTGGGGTGGCGGACGGTGACGACGAGGAGACGTGGCCGCCGCACGCGGCGGTGGGTTCGCCCCGGCGCGGGGCGGACGCGCCACAGCGGCCGGTGCCCGGTTCGCCGCCGTCCCAGCCGGGTGTGGTGGGGCCGGGTCAGGCGGACCGTGGGGACGAGCGACTCACGTTCGGTCGGGTACGGGCGCTTACCGCAGGTAATGGATTAGTTGCTTTCGCCACCCTGTCGGGCAGGTCCTCCAGGAACGGCTCATCTGCCGGCACCAACGGACTCAGCGGTCACGCGCCCGGCAGCCATGGGCCGGGGCCGTCCCCTGCGGGGCGGGCCGGGCCGGGGAAGCAGACCGGTCCAGTCGGCAACGCGCCGGGGGAAGCTGCTGGTTTCGGTCCTGCGCCAGCCGCCGGCGGACGTCCGGGGGCGCGTGGTTCCAGCCCACTTGCACCGACGCATCGTGGGCCGGGGCCGGCTGCCGTCGATCCCCTCCATACGCAGGCCCGTCCCGGCAGCCGCCCAGATCCGCAGGGGGCCCGCTGGTTCGGTGGTCTTGATCCGCTTGACGCGACCACCGTTGTGCAGCGTTCTCCTGAGCGGGGTTTTCCCGACCGGGCCTCGGGGCCGACCGCGCACAGTCGCGGTGTGAACCCGGCCGCGCATGGTCGTGGTGCGGACCCGGCCGCTCGGGGGCGTGCGGCAGGCGCCGGCCCCGGGACGGACCCCGGGCCGGCCCCGGGATCGCCGTTCTACACCGGAGAGCCCACGCAGGGATTCGACCCGTTCCCGGAACGTGGACGTGACAGTGTGCAGTCCGCGTCCGCCGCGTCCGCCGCGTCCGCCGCGTCCGCCGCGTCCGCGCTCCGGCGCCCGGTAGCGGCAGACCGCTCTGGCCACGTCGGTCCGGAGCCGGGCGGGTTGTCCGGACCACCCCGGTCGTCCACCGTTGCGGGAGCACCTCCAGCCGCGCAGCCCCGACCGTCAGCCCCCCACCCCGACTCCGGACCCGGTGCCTCTCGACTCGCGCAGTCCCGGCCCGCACCGCACGGGCAGCCCGATGCCCGGGTGCGGTCGGCTTCCGGGCCGGCGGGTGCAGGCGGTGCGCGTGGGCCGGTTTCCGGCGACCGGACTCGAGAGGGCCAAAGGCAGCGCGATCATGTTCCTCTCGCGCTGCCGGAGGCCGGGGCCACCGGGGTATCGGAGGGCCAAAGGCGACGCGATCATGCTCCTGGCGCGCTCGGGGCTGCTGTCGGGTCATCGGCCGGGTGGACCGGCTCCGACGAGGCTGTCTCCGCTGTGGACGACGTCAATGCCACCGATCGGTTCTCCGCACTTCCCGACGGTAAAGGTGGGTTCGACGGGGGAGGTTCCCGTTCGGCCCGCAGCACCGATTCCGGTGAGGACGCCCGGTCGGGCTCAGCTTCCGCTCGCCGACGCACCTCGCGTGCGCGTCCGGTCGTGACTGCCCTTAGCCTACTGATGGTGATCGTTGTTATGGTCGTCGGATTTTCCATCGGGCGGGCTGTTGCGGTGCCGAATTCGGCGAGCGTGCAGTCACGTGTCGGCGACTGGGCCCGTGATCATAATCTGACGTTTCTCATCGAGGGCGTCGACAGGTTTCGTTGATCGAAGTTGATCCAGGTTCCGCTGATCGAGGTTCCGCTCGCCGCAGCCGTCGGCCGATGACTTGTTTGTCGATTGATAAATGTGTTGGACGGTAGTGCTTCCTTGGGCTTAAAGTTGCCAGGATCGGGAGAAGCGTTGGCAAAGTGGTGTGTAAGTCTCAAATCGTTCATATACGATAGGCCTGGTTCTGTATCCTGTCCTTGTGAAAGGAATTTGATTCCTGGCTCTTGCGCTCGGGGGCTCCCACATGTGAATCTGCATCGACAGGTCTGTCGCGCTCTGTCATAACGTGCGCGACTTCGCGTGATGTTGGCTGGGTAACGTCACAACCTGTCACTCGCGGCAGGAGGCTTCGCGTGCGTCCACATTCCACGCGTCCGTGCGGCAATCGTCCACGCGTCATCCGTCCGGCGCTCAGTGGTGTTATAGATGCCGCCGGGGCGGACGACGTCCATTCCGGGCCATCGACCCCGGCGGGGATCCGGGCCGGTACCCCGGCCGGGGCGGATTCCGGCGCCGCTCCTGCCCAGCCCGGCCGGGAGCCGACCGCGGAGGAGGTCGACGCCATCGCCCGGGCGATCTTCGCCAGTCCCCTGGTCGCCGCTGTTCCGCAGGGGCGCCTTCAGGTGACCTCCATCAGGATCTCCACCGGCTCGCCGGACTGGGCGTTCGTCGCGCTCCGACCGCGTGAACACGACCTCGATCCAGCCGTTGCCGTGCTGCGCTGGAACGTCGGCGGTGGCTGGGTACTCGACCAGGTTGGTACGGCTCAGGTCGGCGTGGGCCGGGTCCCGGTGTCGGTGAGCGACGAATTCGATCTCGATGACGGACGGTAGGGAGTGTCGGCCCTTCCGCGTGGCCGGATACCGTTGTGAGGGTGTCCATACCGGCGGACGGCTCTGACGTTCCCACCACCCTGGCCGGGTGGTTGCGCAGCCTGCCGGACGACGCTGTGACCCGGTTGCTCACCCTGCGACCGGATCTGGCCACACCGCCCCCGCCAGACTTCGACATCCTCGGTGCCCGTCTGGAGATCCGGGTGAGCGTCACCCGCGCCCTTGAGCGGCTCGACGTCTTCACCCTCGAGGTCTGTGAGGCGTTGACGCTGCTCCCGTCGTCGGTGAGCGCGGCACAGCTGTCGACGTTCTGCGGGGACGTGGACGTGCTACCAGCCCTGGCGACACTGCGTGAACGTGGGTTGGTGTGGGGGGACGACTCGGCCGTTGTGCTCGTCGGCATGGCCCGTGACCTGCTGGGCGAGCGTCCGCTCGGGCTCGGTCGGCCGTTGCACGCGTGCCTGAGCGGTCATCGCCACACCCATCTGGCTCGCCTCGCCACGGCGATCGGAGCCGGCCTGCAGCGTGACCGGGGTGCGGCCACCCGGGCGGCTCTTCTTGAGGAGCTGACCACCGTGCTGACCGTACGGGAACGGGTGGCCCAGCTGGCCGGGGAATGCGGGCCGCGGGCCCGCCAGATCCTCGACCGGCTGACTGCCGGACCAGCGCTGGGACACACCAGCGACGCCAGCCGCCTGCTCACCACGTCCGACGCCCGCACCCCGGTGGAGGAGCTGCTGGCCCGCGGCCTACTGATCGGTATCGACGAGGAGACGGTCGAACTCCCCCGGGAGGTGGGTCTGGCGCTGCGTGGTGACCGGCCGGTGGGCAGGCTGCACACCGACCCGCCCGCGCTCACCGGCCGGCAGATCGATCTCGGCCAGGTCGACGGTGCTGCCGCTCTCGCCGCTGGCACGCTGATCCGGATGGTGACGGCTCTGCTCGAGGCATGGGGTGCGGCCCCGCCCACCGCGTTGCGCACCGGTGGTCTGAGTGTCCGGGACTTCCGTGCCACCGCGAAGCTGCTCGACGTCACCGAAGCGGCGGCGGCGGTGGTCGTCGAGATCGCCTATGCGGCCGGGCTGGTCGACAATTCCGCCGGTGCGGATATGCAGATCATGACCACGACGGCCTACGACCGGTGGTGCATGGAAACCCCCGCCATGCGGTGGGCCGTACTCGCGGAGGCGTGGTTGCGCACCCTACACATCCCCGGCCTGGTGGGAGATCGGGACGACAAGGGCCGCCAGATCGCGGCGCTCTCCGTGGAACTGCGGCGGCAGAGCGCGCCGGAACTGCGACGTCTTGTGCTGGACGCCTTTGCCGCCGCGCCACGCGGGCTCGCACCCACACCCGCATCGGTGCGGGAGCTGCTTGCCTGGCGGGTACCGCGCCGGAGCGGGTCGTTGCTGGACCGGATGGTCGACTGGATCTTCGCCGAGGCCGATCTGCTGGGCGTCACCGGCCGTGGGACGCTGTCAGCCGCCGGGTGGGCGCTGGTCCACGGCGAAGCCGCGGACGGGGTGAGCCGGTCCGAGCTGGCGGCGGCACTGGGCCCGATGCTGCCCGAGCCCGTCAGCGAACTGCTCGTGCAGGCCGACCTCACCGCCGTGGCGCCGGGTCCCCTGGTGCCGGAGATCGCCGCCGAGCTGGCGCAGATGGCCGATGTCGAATCCTCGGGTGCGGCAACGGTCTTCCGGTTCTCCGAGACGTCCCTGCGGCGGGTGCTGGACGCCGGGCGGACCGCCGAGGACATCCGAGACTTTCTCACCCGGGTGGCCCGTGGGGGCGTACCGCAGACGCTGGACTACCTGGTGGACGACATCGCCCGTCGCCACGGACGGCTGCGGGCGGGGCCGGCCGCGTCGTATCTGCGCTGTGACGATACCGTCGTCCTGTCCGAGGTGGTCGCGTCACGGCGGACCCAGGCGCTGGGGTTGCGCCGGGTTGCGCCAACGGTGGTGGTCTCCTCGCTGCCCATGCCCAAGTTGCTCGACGGGCTGCGTACGGCCGGTTTCTCCCCGGTGGGGGAGGGCCCGGATGGACGTGTGGTGCTCAGCCGGCCGGAGGTGTACCGCACGCCGGGCCGTCCGCGACCGAGCACCGCGGAGGTGCAGGGCAGCCGTAACGAGCAGCTGCGTAGTGTGGTGCGGATGATCCGCCGCGGGGACGACAGTTCCCGTACGGCACGGGCGGCCGCGGCCGCGATCGGTTCGGTGGCCGACGGGATGGTGCGATCCGCGCCGTTGATCCTGGTGACGTTGCAGGGGGCGGCCCGCACGGGTCGCCGGGTACTGCTCGGCTATGTCGACCAGCAGGGGACGCCCAGCGACCGGGTGATACGTCCGGTGACCGTCGAAGGCGGCTGGGTTACGGCCTGGGACCAGCGCGCCACGGCGACCCGGCGGTTTGCATTACACCGCGTGACCGGCGTCCTCGACGTGGAGGACGTGCTCCCGGGTGGTGAGTTCGCCGGTTACCCCTGGCCCTACGAGATGGGTGGCGCGGGCGGTTTCAGGGGTGCTCTCGGGGCCGACTTCGGCGGCAGGCCGGTGAGCGCGGACGCTGCCGGTGTGGACGCTGCCGGCGCCGACGGGTCGATGTCAGTGCCCGACCAGGCATCCCTGGAGACAGTCGACGCGGAGGATGTTTCCGACGTGCCTTGACAGCAGGTGGGTTCACCTTTCCCGATGATCGAATTTCCCGATGATCGGATTCCTTGGTGACCGTGTCGGGACGGTGCTCCGGTGGGTGTCGTCGGGCCTGCGTCGAGACCGTCGACGAACATGGGAGAATCGGCGGACGCACTCCATTTCCGGTTGATGCGACTTTATGAAATTTTGTGCTGGAAGCCCTGGAAGCCCTGGAAGCCCTGGACGCCTCGGAAACCTCGGAAGGGCGGTGAGAAGTGGCCGACGGTCCGTTGATCGTCCAGTCGGACAAGACCCTGCTGCTGGAAGTCGATCATCCGCTGGCCGGCGACGCGCGAGCCGTGATCGCGCCGTTCGCGGAGCTGGAACGTTCACCCGAGCATGTACACACCTACCGGATCACCCCGTTGGCGTTGTGGAATGCCCGGGCCGCCGGTCACGACGCCGAACAGGTCGTCGACGCGCTCGTCCGCTTCTCCCGCTACGCGGTCCCCCACGCGCTGCTCGTCGACATCGCCGACACCATGGACCGCTACGGCCGACTGCGGCTGGAGAACGATCCGGTGCACGGCCTGGTGCTGCGGACCGTCGACCGCGCGGTGCTCACCGAGGTCGTCCGGTCGAAGAAGGTCGCGCCGCTGCTCGGGCAGCGCATCGACGACGACTCGGTCGCGGTGCACCCGTCCGAGCGGGGACGGCTCAAGCAGGCGCTGCTCAAGATCGGCTGGCCGGCCGAGGACCTCGCCGGTTACGTCGACGGTGAGGCGCACCCGATCGAACTGCGCCAGGACGGCTGGGAGCTGCGCAGCTACCAGAAAGGCGCGGTGGCGGGCTTCTGGGAGGGCGGCTCGGGCGTCGTGGTGCTGCCCAGCGGCGCCGGCAAGACTATTGTCGGGGCTGCCGCCATGGCGCACGCCCGCGCCACGACCCTGATCCTGGTCACCAACACCGTTGCCGGCCGCCAGTGGCGTTCGGAGCTGCTCAAGCGCACGTCGCTCACCGAGGACGAAATCGGTGAGTACTCGGGTGAACGTAAGGAGATCCGGCCCGTCACCATCGCCACCTACCAGGTGATGACAGCCCGACGCAAGGGTGAGTACCTGCACCTGGAGTTGTTCGGCGCCCGCGACTGGGGTCTGATCGTCTATGACGAGGTGCATCTGCTGCCGGCACCGGTCTTCCGGATGACCGCCGACATCCAGTCCCGCCGCCGGCTCGGCCTGACCGCGACCCTGGTGCGCGAGGACGGCCGAGAGGGCGACGTCTTCTCGCTGATCGGCCCCAAGCGGTATGACGCTCCCTGGCGGGAGATCGAGGCTCAGGGCTGGATCGCGCCGGCCGAGTGCACCGAGGTGCGGGTGACCCTCACCGAGGACGAACGGATGGCCTACGCGGTTGCCGAGGCCGAGGAGCGGTACCGCATGTGCGCCACCGCCTACAGCAAGCGGGCGGTGGTGCGCCGCCTCGTGCAGCGGCACGCCGACGATCAGGTGCTCGTCATCGGCGCCTACCTCGACCAGCTCGACCAGCTCGGCGAGCTGCTCGACGCCCCGGTCATCCAGGGGTCGACCCGCAACCGGGAGCGCGAGCGCCTGTTCGAGGCGTTCCGGACCGGACAGATCAGGACCCTGGTCGTCTCCAAGGTCGCGAACGTGTCGATCGACCTGCCGGAGGCGGGGGTCGCCATCCAGGTCAGCGGCACGTTCGGGTCACGCCAGGAGGAGGCGCAGCGACTCGGGCGGGTGCTGCGTCCGAAGGCGGACGGCCGGGGAGCGCATTTCTACACCGTGGTCTCCCGGGACACGATCGACCAGGAGTATGCCGCACACCGCCAGCGCTTCCTCACCGAGCAGGGCTACGTCTACACGATCGTGGACGCCGACGACATCCCCGACCCCGCATAACCGGCTCCAACCTGACATAACCGCCACTTTCGACATAACAGTTACTTTTAGACCATCATGAACGGATTGAGTCCGATTAACTACCCTGGGCGTGGAGGATCCACGAGGCTGGCCGGGACGATCGTGCAGGCCACCGGGCTGGCCACCGTCAGCTCCTCGTCCCCGGTCGCGGATCCCGCCGGTACGTAGGCGCAGTCGACGAGCCTGTAGGCGTCGATGCGTGGGCCGTCCGGATCGACCAGCCAGCAGCTGGGCACGCCGTGGTCGCGATAGAGGTCGAACTTGAGCGTCCGGTCATAGCGGCGGTTGCCGACTTCGGCGACCTCGACGATCAGCAGCGGCAGGCTGGTGATCCGTTGGGGACGGTCATCGTCGCCGGCGGCGGCCACGATGATGTCGGGGACGACCTCGCTGCGGGGCTCGATCCGGACGCTGACACCACGGGTGTGGACGCGCATGTCGGACGGGGTGGCCTCGACGAGCAGCCGGACCAGGCGTTTGGTCACCCGGGTTTCCAGCGGCGTCGGCCATGGACGGATCACGAACATTCCGTCTATGAGCTCGAAGCGGGGGTCGAGAGCGAGCTCGTCGAGGTCTGTCACGGTGAGCGGCGGAGCGGGCAGCATCAGGGTGGGACGGTGCGACCGTGCCGCGGAGCCGGGAGAGGGCACGCCAGTAATGGTGCCTTGTGGCCCGGAGACTGTCTAAATGTTCTTCACCGCGATGTTCTTCACCGCGGCCACGCACGGCCATGGGTCTGATTCCCGGCGCGCCGGTCGCAGCTGTTGCCGAGGCGTCAGCCGAGGCCGCGGGAGTCCTGCTTGAGGGCGGTGTCTATGGTGAGCGCGGAGGCGACCACCAGGCTGCGCAGCGGATCCGTCAGCGGGCGGTGGATCTGGACCACGTAGTTGT
>NZ_CAAAFR010000203.1:0-19091 GCF_900634745.1 Protofrankia symbiont of Coriaria ruscifolia | reverse complement strand
CGGAGGCGACCACCAGGCTGCGCAGCGGATCCGTCAGCGGGCGGTGGATCTGGACCACGTAGTTGTCGGCGGTGGTGAACAAGGTGCGGGCCAGGCCCTCCCATGTTTTCGTCACCCGGGCTATCTCGGTACCGGTGTGATCGACGATCGAGAAATTCCACGCCCGCCAGTTCTCCGTTTTGATCATTCCGACGGACGCCCCGCCGGCATCCAGGGCGAAGCGGATCTTTCCGAAGACGTTCTGCTGGACGATCCGGCCGATCTCGGATCCGTCCGGCCGAGTGATGATCACACGTGATTTGAAGATTTTCGCCGGTCGGGTGAGGACGAGACGGGCTGCCCCGGCGCTGTCGCGCACCTCGAGCCGGTGGGTGAAGAACTGGTCGAGCGAGCTGACGAACCGTATCGCTTTCTTGAGGGCGCTCTGGCCGACCTCGACGACCGAACCGATCTGGTTGCCGGACTGGTCGAACACGGCATACTCGTTCGTCAGTTCGATGAGTTTGGTCTTCTGGTTGACCACGAGGACCGATTCGGTGAAGAGCGTCCCGCCGCCACCGTGAACGGGCTGCACGCCGGCGCGTTCGGAAACCTGGCGCTGGATGCGATCCGGCGTGTGGTTGGTCTGCACCGATGCATTCTGGTAGCCCTGTGGAGTTCCCCAGCCCTGCGCAGGTGCTGCTCCATCCGGTGACCCCTGCTGGGTGTCACGGACCTGTTCGGTCCAGCCGGCGCCGTCCCAGTAACGGAAGCCGTGCTGGCCGGACGGGTCGGCGTACCAGCCGGCCGGCGGCGTGGCCTGGGTCATCTCGTGCACACTCCCGGTCATGGTGCGGCTCACGGCTCACCGTGGACCCGCGGTGGTGGTAACCCCACCGGAATCGACGCTTCACGAGAGTATGCCCGACATGGTCGGTAAACCGCTGTGACCACCACTGGTATCGCATGCACGACAAATCATGCCCATGACAGCTCATGACAAAGGGGGCGGTCCCACATTCGGGACCGCCCCCTTCTTGCCCTGCGTTCTGGCTGTGAACCTCAGAAGCGGACCTCAGAAGTCCATGTCTCCGCCGCCGCCGGGCACGGCCGGGGCCGGGTTCTTCTCCGGCTTGTCGGCGATGACGGCTTCGGTGGTGAGGAACAGGCCGGCGATCGACGCGGCGTTCTGCAGCGCCGAGCGGGTGACCTTGGCCGGGTCGATGATGCCGGTGCCGATCAGGTCGACGTACTCGCCGGTGGCCGCGTTCAGGCCATGGCCGGCGGGCAGGTGGCGGACCTTGTCGACCACGACGCCACCTTCGAGACCGCTGTTGTAGGCGATCTGCTTGATCGGCGCTTCGAGGGCGAGGCGGACGATGTTCGCCCCGGTGGCCTCGTCACCGGCGAGGTCGAGCTTCTCGAAGGCGGTGACCGACGCCTGGAGCAGCGCGACGCCACCACCGGCGACGATGCCCTCCTCGACCGCGGCTTTCGCGTTCGAGACGGCGTCCTCGATGCGGTGCTTCTTCTCCTTGAGCTCGACCTCGGTCGCGGCACCGACCTTGATGACCGCGACGCCACCGGCGAGCTTGGCCAGCCGCTCCTGCAGCTTCTCGCGGTCGTAGTCGGAGTCCGACTTCTCGATCTCGGAGCGGATCTGGCTGACCCGACCGGCGATCTGGTCGGGGTCACCCGCACCCTCGACGATCGTGGTCTCGTCCTTGGTGACGACGAACTTGCGGGCCTTGCCGAGCAGGTCGAGCGTGGTGCTCTCCAGCTTGAGACCGACATCCTCGGAGATGACCTGGCCACCGGTGAGGATGGCGATGTCGCCGAGCAGGGCCTTGCGACGGTCACCGAAGCCGGGGGCCTTCACCGCGACGCTCTTGAAGGTGCCACGGATCTTGTTGACGACCAGGGTGGCCAGGGCCTCGCCCTCGACGTCCTCGGCGATGATGGCCAGCGACTTGCCGGCCTGCATGACCTTCTCCAGGAGCGGGAGCAGGTCCTTGACCGCCGAGATCTTGCTGTTGACGATGAGGATGTACGGGTCGTCAAGGACGGCTTCCTGACGGTCGGCGTCGGTGACGAAGTACGGCGAGATGTAGCCCTTGTCGAAGCGCATACCCTCGGTGAGCTCAAGCTCGAGCCCGAAGGTGTTGCTCTCCTCGACGGTGACGACACCCTCCTTGCCGACCTTGTCCAGCGCCTCGGCGATCAGCGCGCCGATCGCGGGGTCGCCTGCGGAGATGGACGCGGTGGAGGCGATCTGCTCTTTGGTCTCGACCTCCTTGGCCTGCTTGGAGAGCTCCTCCGAGACGCGCTCGACCGCGATCTCGATGCCCTTCTTCAGGCCCAGCGGGTTGGCGCCGGCTGCCACGTTGCGCAGACCCTCGCGGACCAGCGCTTGGGCGAGGATCGTCGCGGTGGTGGTGCCGTCACCCGCGACGTCGTTCGTCTTCTTCGCGACTTCCTTGACGAGTTCCGCGCCGATCTTCTCGTACGGGTCCTCGAGCTCGATCTCCTTGGCGATGCTCACGCCGTCGTTGGTGATCGTGGGGACGCCCCACTTCTTCTCCAGAACGACGTTGCGGCCCTTCGGGCCGAGTGTGACCTTTACGGCGTCGGCCAGCTGGTTCATGCCGCGCTCCAGGCCGCGCCGTGCCTCCTCATCGAAGGCAATGATCTTCGGCATGGTGTCGTGGTCCTCCCAGGGGAATGGCTGTTCAATGGCCTGGCCAAGACGACGCCCGCGACGGACGGCCTTGCAGCCTCGTCGCTCAGCCCTGGCACTCGCAGCAGGTGAGTGCCAGCTCCTGTTTAGCACTCGAGATGGGTGAGTGCAAGCTCGCCCCCGGTCGTGGTGCACGGCCGAGAGGCCCACCGCAGGTCGGGCCGTCTGCTGTCATCCGACCCGTGAACCACCGGTGAACCCCTGGCTTGCCGTGGTCTGGAGCGGTGGTGAGGGCGTGGTCGTCCCGGCATGTCATGATGTTGGTCGTGGGCGACCGGGCGCCGGTATCCTTGAGCAGGAAGAGGGGGTGGCCCGTGCGTTTCACCCGGATCACCGTGAACCCGGCCCAGATGGGCGGTGTGCCGTGCCCGCGCGGCTTGCGCATCCCGGTAGCGACCGTCGTCGGTACGATCGCCGATAGGATGGCCGTCGGCGAAATCACGTCCGAGCTTCCCGAGCTTCCCGAGCTCACCGCCGAGGACGTGCGCGAAGCCTTGTTGTTCGCCGCCAAGGCCGTACGTGAGCAGCAGCTCCCTTTGCTGGCCGGAGCGTGAGGTTCCTCCTCGACAACAACCTGTCCCAACGCCTCGCCGAAGGTCCGCGCGGTGTGGGTCACGACGTGGTCCATGTTCGTGACCTGGCCATGGGCTCGGCAGACGACGAGACGGTACTTGCCTTTGCCCGCGACGACGACCGCGTTGCTCATCTCGGCAGATACGGATTTCGACGGGATTCTCGCTCGATCCGGTATGGACCGGCCTTCGGTGATTCTCTTCCGTCGTGACGGGGTCGCC
Organism: Protofrankia symbiont of Coriaria ruscifolia; assembly: GCF_900634745.1. Lineage (NCBI taxonomy): Bacteria > Bacillati > Actinomycetota > Actinomycetes > Frankiales > Frankiaceae > Protofrankia > Protofrankia symbiont of Coriaria ruscifolia. The sequence continues at coordinate 15,581 of NZ_CAAAFR010000203.1, read as the reverse complement.
GGCCATCCGAGCAACTCGGCTTGCTGATCGCTAATCTCGGTCAGCTTGCCGCTGCCCTAGACCGTCGAGGAGCATAACCGGTTCGGTAACGGGACCTCCAGCGAGCGAACCGTTTCGGCGTCGTCATTTGTCTACCTTCATTTCAAGAACCTGCAGGTCGGTTCGGCGCAGCCGTTTGGGACGTTTGACGAGGCGCTGCCGGCGGACAACGGAATCCGGTGCGGGGTTGGGCGATCGACCCAGACACGAATGCCCCGATCCAGGTGTACGTGTACGTGGACGGGACCGCCGGCTACGCGACGACGGCCGACGTGTCGCGTCCCGACGTGGACAATGCGTTTCACCGCGGGGTGAACCACGGGTTTGACTTCATTGTGCCGGTCTGCGCTGGCAGGCACACGGTGTGCGTATGGGATCAAATTTGGCGGCGGGAACAACCCCCAGCTGGGTTGCAGGTCTGTCCGGGTCTGAGGTGACAGGAGTTGTCCGGGTCGTCCATGGGGGCCCGGACAACTGACATCCCGACCGGTGGCCAAGGAGCGGGCGGGATGTCGGTCGGCCCCGGCCAAAGGTGGCGCGATCATTGTTTTCGCGCCGCCGGAGGTGTCGTTGTGAGGCGTTGTTCAGTCGCCGAGGCCGGCGGTTTCGAAGGCGGCCAGTGACGGGCGGATGGTCGCGGTTGGCTTGCCCGTCGACACCAGTGGGTCGAGGGTCTTCAGCCCGTCCCCGGTGTTGAAGATGACGGTCTCGGCATCGGGGTCGAGTAGGCCCTCGCGCAGCAGCCGCCGCAGGCAGGCGACGGTGACGCCGCCCGCGGTCTCGCCGAAGACACCCTCGGTCCGGGCCAGCAGGCGAATTCCCTCGACGATCTCGGGATCGGTGACGTCGGTGATCGCACCGCTGGTCCGCCGTGCCACGTCGAGGGCGTACGGGCCGTCCGCGGGGTTGCCGATCGACAGCGATTTGGCAATGGTGGACGGCTTCATCGGCGAGACCGTGTCCACCCCACGGGCGAAGGCTGCTGCGACCGGGTTGCAGCCCTGCGCCTGCGCGCCGAAAACCCGGTACGGGGTCGGCTCCACCAGGCCGAGACGGCCGAGCTCACCGAAAGCCTTGTCGATCTTGGTCAGCAGCGACCCGGACGCGATCGGCACCACGACCTGCTCCGGCAGTCGCCAGCCGAGCTGCTCGGCGACCTCGTAGCCGAGCGTCTTGGACCCCTCGGCGTAGAACGGCCGGACGTTGACGTTGACGAACGCCCACTCGTACTCACCGGACAGCTCACTGCACAGGCGGTTCACGTCGTCGTAGTTGCCGTCGATCGCGACCAGCGTGCCGCCGTAGACGGCGGTCGACACGGTCTTGCCGTCCTCGAGGTCGTGCGGGATCAGTACCACTGAGCGAAGTCCGGCGGAGGCGGCGTGGGCCGCCACCGACTGGGCCAGGTTGCCGGTGGACGCGCAGGCGACCGTGGTGTATCCATGCTCGCGCGCGGCTGACAGCGCCACCGACACGACCCTGTCCTTGAACGAGTGGGTGGGGTTCGCGCTGTCGTCCTTGACCCACAGTGTCCGCATTCCGAGCTCGGCGGCGAGGCGGGTGGCCGGGCGCAACGGCGTCCAGCCCGCTCCGAGGGACACCCGGCGTGCGGGGTCGTGGCCGGCGGGCAGCAGCCCGACGTAGCGCCACAGATTGGTGGGACCGGCCTCGATGGATGCCCGGGTAACCCGGCGCAGCGCGGACTCGTCGTAGGCAATCTCCAGCGGGGCGAAACACTCGATACAGACGTGCGTCGGCGAGAGCGCATAGGTGGCACCGCAGTAACGACACGACAGGGATACCGCGGGATTGACGACGTCAGAGCTGATCGTTGAGAGGCGCTCGGGAGCGACTGTCATCTGTGAAACTCCTCATCTTTCCCGAGAGCCGGATGCATCTCAGGACGGAATTAGCACCTGCCGCGCACTGATGCGGGTGGTTGCCGGGGCTTCACTGGGCCGGTCCCTCTGCCCCTCTGGATGAGCCGTATGCGGTTGTCCTTCCGTACTGTAGTCGTGTGCGGCCTGACGTGCACCGTTGGTTCAAGCATAGGACGTATTACGGGCATGACTTCTCGCCCGGGGAACTGCTGGCCCGCAAGGTGGGTCCGATCAGCGTGGTACTGCCCGCGCTGAACGAGGCGGCCACCGTCGGTGAGATCGTTGCGGCGGTTCGCCGTGATCTCGTGGCCGCGGTACCCCTCGTCGACGAGATCGTCGTCATCGACCCCGGCTCGGTCGACGCGACCGCGTCCGAGGCGGCCGCCGCGGGTGCCGCGGTGTTCGCCGAGGAGCGGATCCTCACCGGCTACGGGCGTGTCGCCGGCAAGGGCGAGGCCCTGTGGAAGTCCCTGTACGCAACGTCCGGGGACATCGTGGTCTTCGTCGACGCCGACCTGGAGGACTTCGACGCGAGCCTGGTTACCGGGTTGCTCGGGCCGCTGCTGACCGAGGACGCGGTGTCCTACGTCAAAGCGTCCTATGACCGGCCGCTGGCGAAGGGGCTGCTGCCCGGCGGTGGTGGACGGGTCACCGAACTCGTCGCGCGTCCCCTGCTCAACCTGCACTGGCCGCAGCTTGCCGGGCTGGTGCAGCCGCTTGCCGGAGAGTTCGCCGGCCGACGGGCACTGCTGGAGCAGCTCCCGTTCGTCTCCGGCTACGGTATCGAGTTCGCCCAGGTCGTGGACGTGTTCTCACTCGCCGGGGTGGACGCTCTCGCGCAGGTCGAGGTCGGCCGCAAGGTCCATCGCCACCAGTCCGACGAGGCTCTCGGGCGGATGGCCGCGGAGATCATCCATGCGGCGTGGGCACGGTTGGGCATCCACGGTGGCACTCTCGGTGGGACGCTGACCCAGTTCGGCCGCGGTGACGGCGGGTTGCAACCGCGTACCCACCAGGTGGGGGTGCAGGAGCGCCCGCCGATGATCACCATTCCGGAGTACGCCGCCCGCCACGCCCGTCCGGGCTGCGGCCCGACGGAAAGCACCTGACCGAGGTCCCGCCACACCAGGTGGGCCGCACCGGGCAGGTTGGCCACAATTGGTGACAAATCGACGCCGGAACGCGGCAGGAGCATGGACACCGTACCACCCGACCCGCCACGAACAGTACGAACAGTACGAACAGTACGAACAGGAGGACATTGCCGATGAGCGTCCGGGTCGTCTATACCGATCTCGATGGGACCATGGTGGGGCCGTACGGATGCTTCTTCCGGGCTGAAGATCACTCCACCACATTGGACCCGGCTCGTGCCCTGATCGATCTGCACCAGGCCGGCATCGCGCTGGTCCTGGTCAGCGGACGGACGCGTCCCCAGCTCACCGAGGCCGCCTCGATCTTCGGTGCGGACGGGTTCATCGCCGAACTCGGCGCCATCGTCGGCTGGGACCACGGGCGCAGCAGCCAGATCCTGCGCGGAGCCATGCCCGCGACGTTCGACCGGATACCCGACGAGCTGATCACGGCGTTGCTCGCGCGGCATCCGGGACGCCTGGAGGCGCACCGCTCCTGGCTCCGCGGCCGTGAGGTCGACATCATGCTGCGGGGCAACATCGACGTGGCCGAGGTCGACGCGTGGCTCGTCGCGGAAGGCTTCGGCTGGCTGACCATGCGCGACAACGGCATCATCGCGCGGGCCACCATGCCCGATCTGGATGATGTTCCGCACGTCTATCACCTGGTGCCGGACGGTGTCAGTAAGGGGGCCGCGGTGGCCTTCGACCTGGCCCGCCGGGGGCTCCGCCCGGATCAGGCGATCGCGATCGGGGATTCCGCCAGTGACCTTGTCATGGCCGAGCACGTCGGTCGCATGCACCTTGTCGCGAACGCGTTGCGGCACACGGACCTGGTCGACCTGCTGCCCGGTTACGACAACGTCGTCGTGGAGGACGGCACGCTCGGCGCCGGGTGGGCGAGCGCGGTGCGTTCGGTCCTGACCCCGGTGAGGCCCGCTGCCGTCTGATTCCGGTGCGGCCCGCCGCTGTCCGGCTCCGCTGTGTTGCGGCTCCGCTGTGTTGCGGTACCGCTGTGTTGCGGTACCGCTGTGCCGTGGTTTGAGCGACGGGTCGGTGCGACCGCCTGCTGAGGCACTACCCTTCGCAGGGTGCGTCATGTCCGGTCGGTTGACGAATCGGCCCGTCCCGCGGTCGCCCGGGTGCTTGTCGCGTCCAACCGTGGACCCGTGGCGTTCACGACAGGTGACGATGGGTCGCTCGTCGTGCGCCGCGGCGGTGGTGGGCTGGTCAGTGGCCTGCACGCGGTCGCCAGCGGCGACATCGGATCCGGGGACCCGACCGGCCGGGCCGGCGGCGCCGGTGGTGGGGTGGTCTGGGTGTGCGCGGCGATCAGCGAAGCCGACCGGCGTGCCATCCGGTCGACGCCGGACGGCCGCCTGGACCTCGCCGGTCACGACACCGGCGGCGCGGCCGTCTGCATGCTCGACGTGGACAGGGTCGTGTTCGAACGGGCATACAACGCGGTCGCCAACCGCACGTTGTGGTTCGTTCTCCATCTTCTCTACGCGCCGGCCTCCCAGCCCTCCTTCGGGGCGGTGTTCCAGCGCGACTGGCAAGCGTATGAGACTTACAACGCGATGTTCGCCGAGGCGCTGGCCCGTGAGGCGGCGCCGGGCGCGGCCGTCCTGATCCAGGACTACCATCTCACGCTCGTGCCTGCGCAGCTGCGCAGTCTGCGGCCGGACCTGAGGATCGCTCATTTCAGTCATACACCGTGGGCGCCACCGGAGTACTTCCGGATGCTGCCGGACGACGTCGCCCGCGCGGTCGTCCAGGGCATGCTCGGCGCCGACCAGCTCGGCTTTCTCACCCCCGAGTGGGCGGAGGCGTTCTGCCGGTGCGCCGAGGTGGTGCTTCCCGCGGATGTCGAGGTCGATCGCGGCAGTGGCCACGCGGGCAGCGGTAGCAGCGGTAGTAATGACGCGGGTCGCGGTAGGGGCGAGGCGGACGGTACGGGTGGGCCGCGGCTTCGATACCGCGGCCGCGTTGTCCGGATCGGCGTCCACCCGCTCGGGGTCGACGGTGACTCGCTGCTCGAGCGTGCGTCCGGGCATGACGTGGCCGCCCGTGCCGCCGAGATGCGAGATCTTGCCGCTGGTCGGCGGGTGATCGTGCGGGTGGACCGGACCGAGCTGTCGAAGAACATCGTTCGTGGCCTGGATGCCTACCGGGAGCTTCTTCGGAACTACCCGCAGTGGCGGGATCGGGTGGTGCACATCGTGTGCGCCTATCCGTCGCGTCACGACTTGCCCGAGTACCGCGAGTACACAGCCGCGGTGCAGCGGATCGTGGAGGAGATCGAGGACGAGTTCGCGACCGCGACCTGGTTGCCCGTCCGGCTTGAGATCAACGATGACTACCCACGGTCACTGGCCGCGTTGTCGCTGGCCGAGGTCCTGGTGGTGAACCCGATCAGGGACGGGATGAACCTGGTCGCGAAGGAAGGCACGGTGCTGTCCCGGCCCGGGGCGGCCCTGGTGCTCTCCCGCGAGGCCGGGGTGTGCGCGGAGATGGCCGACGACGCGCTGGTGGTGAACCCGTTCGATGTGAGCGCGACCGCCCGGGCACTGCACACCGCCTTGCTCATGGCCGCTGACGAGCGCCGCGACCGGTGCGCGCGGCTTGCCGCCATCGCTGGCAGGCTTCCTCCGCGCAAGTGGTTCCGCGACCAGCTTGACGCGTTGCTCCAGTGACCGCGCCTCAGGCGAGGCGGTCGGCGAGCAGACGCAGTAGGGCCACCACTCCTTCCGGACCCGGGACGACGAGATCGGCCCGTTCCCGCAGTTTCCCCGGGACCTCCGGGCCGTCGCTGCACACGGTCAGACCGGGGGTTCCGGCAGCCCGCAGCTCGTCGACCGCGTCGAAGGCCGGCAGGTCGCCGAGGTCGTCGCCGGCGAACAGCACGGAGCGGGCGCCCAGCTCGGCCATGTGGTCACGCAGTGCCCGGCCCTTGTCGTGGCCGGGTGGGCGCAGTTCCAGCACACGTTTGCCAGGTGCCGCCTCCAGCCCGTTGTCCCTGGCCAGGCTGGTCAGCGCGGGGGTGAGCGAGGCCAGTGACACGTCCGGGTCGGCGGTGCGGCGGACGTGAACGACCAGGGCATGCCCCTTGTCCTCCACGACGGTCCCGGCGGGTGCGTCCTGGAGGAGCTTGGGTAGCGCTGCCCGGACCGCGGCCACTCCGGGCAGCGGTTCGGGGCTGGTGATCGTCCCTGTGGACGCGTCCCAGCGCTGCAGCCCGTACTGGCCAAGGATGACCATCGAGCGCAGCCCCGGCTCGTCGGTGAACCGGGCGAGGGCGAGCAGGGCTTCGACCGGGCGGCCGGTGATGATGGTGACCGATCCGACCCGTTCGGCCAGCCGCGCCAGGGCACTCAGGGCGCCGGGAGCGGGAACAGCATCGGAGGGACGGTTGACGATCGGCGACAGGGTGCCGTCGTAGTCGAGCGAGACCAGGGCATGCCGCGGGTCGGTGAGCAGCGTGGCGAGCCCGGAGCCGCCGGCGAGCGTCCGGGGTGCCTCGGCGAGCGGGCTGGTACCGGGTGTGGAAGTCATGGGTTCAGGTCCGTCACTCGGGCGGGTCGGTCTGGAAATCCTTGGTGATGACAAGGATGAGCGGGTCGTCCGAGATGAAGTGCGCGGTTTTGGGAGCCGCGGCTCTGACATCCGGGATCAGTTCCTGCATGGTCTTGGCTGCGGCCTCCTGCTCCGGCTCGTAGAACACGGTCGGCACCGCGACGTTGTACGTCGAGTTGTAGTTACCGATCCGGGTCACCGTGAAGCCGGCGGCTTCCAGCCGTGCCCGGGCGATCTCCGCAAGCCCCGTCTCCCTGGAGTTGTTCAGGATCACCACGGGGGCGAAGATGTGTTTCGGTGTGGTCGACGGAGCAACCGGGGCGGCCGCCCTCGGCGACTGTGACGTTTCCTTGGGTGATGGAAGGGTGCTCGTCGCCGGCGCGACAGGCGCTGGCGCCGCAGCCGTGGATGCGCTGGCGGGCCGCGCGGCCGTGGCCGTGGCCGTGGCCGTGGCTTGGGCCGGTGGACCTGCGGAGGCGGCGGGCGTCGTGTCCGGCGAGGGGTCGTTGACCAGGTTGACGATCAGGATGCAGCCGAGCACGGCGAGCACGGCGACGGTCCCGGCAGCAATGGTATGCAGCCGGTCACCCCGACGCAGCCGCGGCGGCGGTGGAGGGGTTGGGGAGGTGATGGTCTCGGTCATGGCGGGTGCTCAGATCTCGGCTGGGTCGAGTCGGTCGGTGTTGCCCGAACGTGCTCGCCGTCGCGTTGCCCGCAACCTGCGCAGCCGTCTGACCAGCATGGGGTCGGCGACGAGTGCGGCAGGGGAGTCGATCAGGGCGTTCAGGATCTGGTAGTAGCGGGTCGCGGAGATACCGAACTCGGCGTGGATCGCGGTCTCCTTGGCGCCCGCATATCGCCACCAGTGATGCTCGAACTCCAGCACCCGGCGCTGGCGGTCGCTGAGTGCCGCTGCCGGGTCAGCTGCGTCGAGATCACGCGCGGGCCGCGGCTGGTGACCGGATGCCGGCGGTTGGTGACTGGATGCCGGGGGATCGGACGAGGCCGGCGTCTGTGCGGGATGGTGCGGTACGTGGAAGGTCTGCGATTCGGGCGCCAGGACATGAGCGGCTTTCACTACGATGATCAACCTCCTCCGGCGGGGATCCGCGAATCACAGGAATGTGCTTCGCCGTCCACTATTTCAGAGGTTGGGTCCGACAACTTCCGCCGAGCCGGTCGACACGCGGAATCCTCCTCTCATCGACCCCGCCTGCCTGGCACCGCATGAAGAAGATCACGCCTCTGGGGCGGGGGTGATCATCAGTGCTGCCCTTTGCTGGTCCGTCCGTCCGTCCGTCCGTCCCGTACTGTCGGGTGGTGACCCGTCGTTTCACCCGTACCGCCGAGGACTTCCAGTGCCTTGCCTGCGGGACGCCGGTGCACGGCGACGGCTACACCAACCACTGCCCGCGCTGCCTGTGGTCCCGGCATGTGGACGTCAACCCCGGTGATCGGGCGGCTGACTGCGCAGGGCCGATGCGCCCGGTTGCCGTGGAGGTGCGGGCCGGGCGGACCGTCGTGGTCCACCGCTGCAAGAGCTGCGGTCACCAGCGGCGGAACAGAACGTCGCCGGCGGACGACATCGAGGCGATCATGAAACTGTCGGCGGAGGGCGGCGTCCACGCCGGCTCCACCCCGTGCCGTGCTCCGGAGGGTGGACGTAGGCGGATCAGCCGGTACAGGGGGCGGGCCGAGCCGGATGAAGGGCCTGGCCGGAGGAACCGCATGAACCGGAACGACCCTGGGCCAGCCGGGTAGGCGGGACCCGGCGGTCCGGCAGCGGATACCGTCATGGAACGTGCGGACGGCTGACATCGGTGCCGCCGGGTCGGCGCCACAACAACGATCCGGCCGGCGCCTGCCTGTACTGCGGCGGCTGCTACCACGACGGTGGCTGATACCACGACAGCCCGGCCGGTATGCGCCGGCAGCGCGTCTGTCTCGTTGGACGGGCCGTACCCGCCGGTGGATGCAACCGTGGTCCGGGTCATGGTCGGCCAGGCGGATCCGGGTCTTCTGGGTGGTCTCCCGAGTGGTCCTGGTCGTCCTCGCCGTCGTTGGGAGGACGCTGGGCGCGCAGCACGGCGTGCTCGGTGACGTCCGGCTCTACGACCACTGGGGCCACGGCCTGGTGCACGGTGCGGGACTCCCCGTCGACGACAACCGCTGGCAGTACCCGCCGGCCGCGGCGATCGTGCTCGCCGTCCCGTCCGCGCTGGAGGCGGTCACCAGGCTGCCCTACGAGGTCGGTTTCTTCCTGATGATTCTTGCGGCGGACGCTGCGGTCACCGGCATGCTGGCCCGGCGGTCGGCGTCGGCGGCCCGTTTCTGGCTGCTCGGGATCTGCGCGCTCGGACCGGTCTCGCTGGCCCGTTTCGATCTGGTTCCGGCTGTTCTCGTGGTGGCCGCGCTGGTCGGCGTCGCCCACCGGCGGTGGGGACGGGTGGGCCTTGCGGTCGGCCTCGGTGCCCTGGCCAAGGTGTGGCCGGTGCTGCTCCTGCCCGCGCTGGGTGCGGCCGGATCGAACGGCCCGGATCCCGACGCGGGTCCGGGCCTGCCGGCGGTGCGCGCCACCCGTCTGACGCCGCGCCCGGCCCTGGCGAGGCTTGCCGGCGGGTTGGTCGCGGCGGCGGTACTGGTTGCGGCGGTGCTGTTCGCGGCGGGCTGGTGGCGGGACTCGTTCGGTTTCCTGGGTGCGCAGGAAGCGCGCGGCCTGCAGACCGAGGCTGTTCCGGCGACCCCGTTCGTCCTGGCGCACATGGTCGGCCTGGGCCCCGGTCCGGTCTACGACTGGGGATCGTTCCAGTTCGGATCCCAGGCGGCGCGCACAGTGGCGACGGCCTGCTCACTGGTGGAGGTCGCGGTCGTGCTGGGTACCACCGTGTGGTGGTGGCGGATACCCCGGTCGTCACGCGCGGCCACGGACCCGGCGAGTCGGACGCTGGCGCTGCTCCTGGTCGTCCTCGTGACGAGTCGGGTGCTCAGCCCCCAGTACCTGGTGTGGTTACTGGCGGTGGCTGCCTGCCGTCCGCTGTGGTCGGGCCCGGCAACGGGCACGGGTGCTCCGGCAGGCTCCCCCGACATCCCCCCGACCCGCTGGACTCGGCGGACCTGTTCGGCCCGTTCGCACCGCTGGATCACCATAGGACTGCCGGTGATCTGCCTGATCTCGCTCGTGGTCTACCCCATTCGTTATGACGATGTTCTCGCGGGACGGGTCGTCGCGAGCCTGTTCCTGGTGGTGCGCAACCTCCTGCTGGTCATCGTCTGCTGGGTCGCCGTCCGCGAGGTCTTGCGGACGTCACGGCCAGCGCTGTTACACCCACAGCGACAGCCCCGACAACCGCGGCCACGATCATGGTCGCGGAGGCGGGCGGAGCCGCTCGACCCAGCAGGGTCCACGTCGGGGCCAGCGACGCCAGTGACGTCACGCACAGCACCACCGACGTGACGACTACCAGCCGGCGCACCACCGGGGATCCGCTGGTGGCAGCCATGACCGCGAGCGCCGGGACAGCCGGCGCCAGATACCACGGGTAGACGACCGGAGTGCCCAGGGCCACCGCCATCCCCCCGACACCGGCGATGGCGATGTCGTCCAGCGTGGGTCGTTGCGCCGACGCCTGCGGGACCGACGGCCTGCGCCAGGCTCGCCGGAGGAGCCGGGCGACGACCGCCGCGGCAACGGCCAGCGACAACCCCCGGCTGACGGCGAGGGCCGTCTGGGATTGATCGCCGGCACCCAGCAGACCCAGTGGCAGCCGGATCAGGTGGGCGAGCAGCGAGGCGGGGGCGATGCCGGTCTGCGACTGCCCGGAGGTGGACAGCGCGCCGATCCAGGTAGGACCGAAGCCGGCCGCGACCATGCTCAGCGTCATTGTCACCGCTGCCACCGAAAGATCGAAAAGGAGGGTCCCGGCGCCGGCGGCAACCATCGCGCGGCGCCGTGTGGACGCCTTGCCGCTCCCATCACCGTTCCCGTCGCGGCTCCTGTCACCGTTGCCGCCGTGGCTGGCGGTGACGCGTTCGAGCAGGTGGACGAGGACGACCACGGCAAGAGCGAGAAACGCGGTGGCCTTGACCGTCCCAGCGAGGCAGGCGAGCGCGACCCCACCGCAGCGCAGTGCGCCTGACCGCAGCGACCAATGCGACCAACATGACCAACGTGACCGATGCGGGCGCCCGTGGCCCGGCTGCTCCTGGTCCGATCGTTGCCGGTTCCGGTCCGTCCGCTGTCGGCCTGACCGTTGCCGGCCTGACCGTTGCCGCTCGACGACCAGCGCCGCGACCGTCAGCGTGGCGGCCAGGGCGTCCAGGTGTGCCCCGCCGACCAGGTGGACGGCGGTGACGGGGTTTGCGGCCAGCAGCGCGAGCACCAGGGCGATCCGCTGGGAGTCCCCGCGTCCGGGAAGCAGCCGCAGGGTGAGCGCGACGAGTGCCACGACCGAGAGCACGGCGACGAGCCGCAGCACGATGACGGCGCCGAGCGGTCCGGTACCGGACAATGCCTCGCCGGCCGCGGCGGCCGCCTTCTCGACGAACACGGCCGTACTTCCGTAGGGGGCATGGGTATCACGCCAGCGCGGGTCGACCGCGAGCACGAACGGGTCCATCCGGTGGCCCAGGGTGCGCAGTGCCGAGATGCCGTGCGTCGCCGGATCGAGCCCGTGCCGGGCGAGTTCGCCCTGGCCCGCATAGGCGTAGACGTCCCGGCTGAACAACGGCGGGCCGAGTGCGAACGGCAGATTCCACCCGAGGGAGGTGACGACCACCCAGGCGGCGGTGACGCGGGTCGTGGCGAGCCGTGCGGGCCGGCGGGTACGTCCGGATCCGCCGGGGGACACACCTGACACACCTGACGTACCCGATGCATCTGTTGCGCTGCCGGTCGTGCGGACGATCGAATGGGCGATCGAACGGACAAGGGCATACCAGCAGAGGCACAGGGTGAGCACGGCAACGGCGGCGATCGCCGCGAGCCAGCCCCGCGTGACCGCCGACGGTGGCCCTGATGGGAGAATCCCCCACCAGGATGAGGGATTGAGAGTGTCCGGGTTACGCGGTCCGAGCCTGGCTTCGGCGAGGACGGCGGTGACCGCCGCGACGGTGCCTACGACAGTCGGCCACACGACAGGTACGTGAAACAGGCCCAACCGCGGAAAGAATCGCGGACGGGGTCTTCGTTTCCACCTGTCGAGGCCGTTGTCGGGGGTCCGGACCGGCGCTGACCGGGTACTCCCGGTCAGCTGGTTCGTGGAGGTCTGGCACAGGGAGGTGTCGGGTGGGTCTGCTCGGCACCGTTCTGCGTCATGTGGGACCGCGTCGGGCCGTCCCGCGTCGCGACGTCCCGAGTGAGGCGGGACCACGTCACATTGTGCGGCGGGCCGCCACGCAGCGCGAAAGCGTGCCACCTGAACCCACAGCACCAGAAACGATCTCCTCTCCGGCGGTCCGTCCGAGGTCCGCCAGCGTTTTCCCGGGGTCCGGCGGCGCCGTAGCGGGGTCCCGCGGCGCCTTCCCGAAGCTGTGCGACGTGCTCCTTCGGGCCGTCCTTGCCGTTGCCGCCCTGCTGCGGCGCCAACCATGGTTGATCACCGCGGCCCTGTGCGGGATGTCGTTGACGCTCGGACTCACCGGCCCGGACACCCCCGCACAGGAATATCGCGTGTGGTTGTTCAAGCACGGTGGCGCGGTGCTGTGGGACGACCAGTGGTACGGCGGGCACACCGTACCCGGCTACAGCGTGCTCTTCCCGCCGTTGGGGGCGCTGTTCGGGGTGCAGGTGCTGGGCTGCCTCGCGTGCGTCGCCTCCACCGTGATCGTCACGCACTTGCTGCGCGGGCGCGGCCGGACGTACGGCCATGACCACGGCCACGACCTGGCGCTGGTCTGGTTCTCCGTGGCGACGGTGGCCAACCTCGTGGTCGGTCGGATGCCCTTCGCTCTGGGGATGGCCTTCGGTGCGCTGGCATTGCTCGGCGTCCGTGAGCAGCGGGCGAAGATGGCGTGGACCGGCGCGATCGGTTCGTCGCTGGCCTCGCCGCTCGCCGGCGGATTCGTGCTGCTGATCGGTATCGCCCTGCTCGGCACGCTCCAGCGGCGTCGGGTGCTGCCGCTGGCCGGGGCCGCGAGCGGGATCGTTGTCGCGTTGCTGTTTCCCGAACACGGCGTGCAGCCGTTTCCGGCGGTGACCTTCCTGTCCCTACTTGCCTTGATCGGCGCGGGGCTGATCGTCGTCCCGAAACACGAGGTGGCGATCAGGCGCGGGCTGCTGCTGTGGGCCGCGTCCGCCGCGGTCTTCTTCTTCGTCCCGACCCAGATCGGCGGGAACATCGCCCGCCCGGCAACCCTGCTCGCGGGCCCGCTCGCGGCGATGTTGCTGGCCAGGCGCCCGCGCGTGCTGCTGGTCGTCGCGATCCCGCTGCTGGGCTGGCAGATCGGTCCGGTGCACGGGGCGCTGGCCACCTACGGGGACGCCTCCGGCCAGGCCGGCTACTACAGCGGTCTGCTCGACTACCTCGACCACGGCCCGGTGGCCGTGGGACGGGTGGAGATCCCGTTCACCCGGGCGCACTGGGAGGCGTCGTTCGTGGCGCCGCACGTCCCGCTGGCCCGTGGCTGGGAGCGGCAGTTGGACATGGAGTACAACTCGCTGTTCTACGACGGCACGCTCTCCGCCGAGACCTACCACAAGTGGCTGCTCGAACGCGGTGTCCGGTTCGTGGCGCGTCCGGACGTGGAGCTGGACTCCTCCGCGGTGGAGGAGACGAAGCTGCTGGACGCGGGCCAGCCCTACCTGGAGCTCGCCTGGTCGGACGCCCACTGGAAGGTCTGGCTGGTCACCGACTCGCCGGGTCTGGTGCGGGGGCCGGCGACGCTGACCGAGCTCGGGGTCAGCTCACTTGCGGTGAATTTCCACGCGCCGGGTGTCGCGACCGTTCTCGTGCACTTCACGCCCTACTGGCAGCTCGACGACGGCCACCAGGCGTGCGTGTACGAGGCGGCGGACGGCTGGACGGGCATCCTCACCGAGGAGCCGGGGCCGGTGCGGCTGTCCGCCCGGCTCACGGTCAGTGGCCTGACCAGGGCCAGCGCCCTGGACTGCCCGCCGGACCCCCGCGTCCACTGATCGATGGTCGTGGCCGCGATCATCCCGCAGGCCGGTCTTCTTCCGGATCGGTCGCAGCCATGGTAATGATCTTACTGCTCCTCTCCCGGATCAGTGGCGCGTCATCGGCCGGCCGTCAGGCGCGTGCCGTTCACTGGCACTTTCCTAATGACCTCTATTTCTTCAGGCCGGGTTCTGCTCGAATGGGAAACGGTTTGAACGACCTCTTCGCATGCTGGATTATATTTGCTTAGGGAAGACGGGAAACCTGGTCGGCTCCCCCAGCCGAACTTTGGTGGTCAGAATCATAACCGGCATCCGCGCCGGCCGGGGATGGTGGGGTGTGTTATCGGAGCGCCCGGCGGCGATCCGTTCCGATAACGCGTGGTGCGCGATCACGGCGGGCTCCGGTGGATGCCCCGACGGGTAGGTTGGACGGCAAGGGCTCGACCTGCTCGCGTGCTGCGGCCGACGGTGACGCGCGGACAGGATCTTTGGGTGCGGCCGAGTGCCGAATCCGACGACTTGCACCCACTGCGATAATAATGTATGCCCAATAATGAAACAAATCTTGTTGTAAGCCTGAAAGGGGGTTAGGCTTGACGCGTGTTCCTGGGGGAGGAACTTCATGCCGAGCAGGCTTGTCGGCGTTACCTCGGCCTCTTGTCCCATCTCTCCGGTGTCATCCTTTAAGATCTTGAAGGCGGGGTGAGCGTGAGCGAAGGTGACATGTTCGCTGATCCATATGGGCCACACTTTGAGTTTGTCGATGTGGAGCCTCGCGCCGGTGTGGTCGGCGAGGAGGTCGTGGTCAGATGGTCCGCGCTTCATGCGGACGAGGTGTTCGTCGAGGACTATGGCAGGTTCCCGTCCACCGGGTCGGTCCCGGTGGCGCTTGAGGTCACCAGGTCCCTGCGCCTGATGGCGCGCGGGCCGGCCGGGGCCGTGACGGAGGCGCAGACGCCGGTGATACGGGTCTTCAGCCCGCCGGTCATCAGTTTCCTGAGGATTCCGGCTCCGCCGAACGGCATCGGCATCGCGTTACCGGCCGGTCCGTTCGAGGTCCAGGACGAGTTTGCCGCGGTCCCGGCCCCCGTTCCGCGCGGACTGCCTCCGTTACCCGGTGCCCAAGGGCCTGCCGGGCAGGTCGTCGGCAGCCGCGGGTGGTTGGCTTCCGCCCGCTTCGGTGACTTCTCGGCGGGTGGGGTGACGGAAACGGTACCGGCTGTTGGTCGGGGAAGAGTCGGTCTCCTGCTCGCCCAGATCGGGTATCCCCAGTTCCCGTCGCCTCCGGCGCGGCTGGTGAGGTTCCGGACGCCCAGCGGCGGACACAGTCCCGACCGGGGCCGGGAAGGCGTGTGGGGGCGGGCGGTCGCAAGGCGGCGGCGGGAGTACCTGCCGTGAGACGACCGCTCATCTGGTTGTCCGGGGCGAATCCCCAGCTCCTGGCCCGGTGTCCAACCGACCGGGCGAAGTACGTCGGTGTCGGCAGTGCGGTGCTGACCACGTCGCTCATGGCGGCGGCGTCCTGTGCGTTCGCTCTACACATGGGGCTGCGCCTGTCGGTTGCCAGCTGCCTCCTGGTCGGCGGGGCCTGGGGGCTTGCGATCATGGGCCTCGACCGGTGGCTGGTGGCTTCCGTGCAACGCCGGGACCACTGGTACCAGAATCTGTTGATCGCGCTTCCGCGGTTGGCGTTGGCAGTGCTCATCGGTCTGGTTATCTCGACGCCGCTGGTGCTGCGCATCTTCGAGCCGGAGATACAGGCCGAGCTCGTCGACATCCACCGTGAGCGTGTAAACATTCAGGAGCCGTGCGGGGAGTGACGGTTTCGGCCTGGCG